>NZ_JASJVC010000007.1:0-92924 GCF_035019905.1 Sphingomonas sp. 10B4
GGCCGGGGGGGGTCTGCGCCCGGGGGTTGCCATGGGGGGGGGGGGGGGGGGCAGGGGGGGGGGGGGGGGGGGCGGGGGGGGCCCGCCGGGCCGGGGGGGGGGGGGCGGCGGCGGCGGCGACACTCGCGTGCCTCGGCACGCTGCTCCTCGTCGCAGATCGGCTCGCGACCGCACTGGAGGCCCCGGGGCGGGCGGTGCAACGCGCGACCGGGGCGTTGAAGGACGAGCTCGCCGCACAGGCTGCCGCCGCTGCCGAGCTCCGCTGTTACGCCCTCGAAGGCTGGGCCGCGGCGCGAATTGCCGAACGGAGCGAGACGCTCGGGGACGCCGTCGAAGCGCAAGCTGCGGTGATGGGCTGGTTCGAACTGGCGCAGGCAGTGGCGATCGCGGTCGCTGCGGGTGCGGTGGTCGTGCTTGCGCGGGGGCATGGTGCGGCAGTGATGGCGCTCTCCGCCCTCGCCGCGGCGATGACGATCGATGGCGCCGCACCGTTGGTGCGAAGCCTGGCGCAGCGCGGCGCAGTCCGCGAGGCGGAGGCGCGGCTGGGCGCACTGCTCGACGGCGGATCGCTATCACCGACACGCCAACTGGCGGTCGCGTGTCCATCGATTACCTTTGCGTTTGCCGATGGCCCACTGCTTCCCGGCGCACGAGTCCAGCTTGCCGGACGTTCGGGAGCCGGCAAGACACGCTTGGTCGAAACGCTGCTCGGCCTCCGGCCCGCCGAGCGCGGACAGGTCTGGTTCGACGATCGCGACCTCGTCGATATCGCGAGCGACCTCCGCCGCGAGATCTTCGGCTGGGTCCCGCAGGACGCGGCTTTGCTGTCGGGAACCGTCCGCGACAATCTGCTGCTAGGCTGTGCGCAGGCCGACGAGGCGGCGCTCTGGCAGGCGCTTCACGATGCCGCGCTCGACATGCGGGTACACGGTTTGCCGCAGGGGCTCGACAGCTGGATCGGCGAGAACGGTGCGCGGCTGTCGGGCGGCGAACGGCGGCGGCTCGCGCTCGCGCGGGCCTATCTCCGCCCGGCGTCGTGGCTGGTGCTCGACGAGCCGAGCGAAGGGCTCGACGCCGCGACCGAGGAAATGGTTATAGCGCGCCTCGCCGCCCGCCTGACGAGAACGCGGCAAGGACTGTTGCTGGTCAGCCACCGGCCGGCGTTCGCCGCGTTCTGCGACCAAGTCGTATCGCTCGACGTGCCAGGGTGGGCGCTGCGGGGCGGTCCGCCGCGCGTATCCGTAGGTTTCCCGATATCGGCGGGTGCCGCCGCCGCATAGCGTCGCATCATCATCAAGGGAGGCGGCGATGAAAAATGTTCTATTGCTCGTGCACGACGATACCGGGCAGGAATCGCGGATCCAGGCTGCGCTCGATCTGACCCGTGCGCTCGACGGCCATTTGTCGTGCGTCGACGTCGTGGTTCCGGCAACGCTCAACGGTGATTATTATGGCATCGCCGCGGTCGGCTTGCTCGAGGACGAACGGACTCGCGAATCCGAAAACAAGATCGAAATCGTCGCGCGGCTCGCCCGCGAGGATGTACGCTGGGATTGGACCGACGCGACTGGGCCGCTCGCCGACTCGGTGCTCGACGTGGCGAAACTCGCCGACCTGATCGTCCTGAGCCGCAAGCTCACCGATGAACGCGATCCCGACATGCGAGACGTCGCGAGCCGCGTGCTGATGCAAGCGCGCACGCCGATCGTTGCGGTGCCCGACACGCTGACGCGGCTCGCGCTCGCGCGCGTGCTGATCGCCTGGGATGGTCAGGGATCGGCAGCCGCGACGCTGCGGGCGTGCGTGCCGCTGCTGGCGCTTGCCGACGCGGTCGAGATCTTCATGGCGCGCGATGGCGGCGAGCGCACCGAGCCGACCGAGGCGGCGGAATATCTTTCGCGTCATGGCATCCACGCGACCATCCGGACGATCGACGACGGACTAACCGCCCCCGACCGTTTGATCGAGGCCGAAGCCGCACGCTTCAACGCCGATTACATCCTGATGGGCGGCTACACCCACGGTCGCCTGCTCGAGACGTTCGGCGGGGTGACCAAGCGGATGCTGGGCATTTGCAAACTGCCGTTGGTGCTGAGCCACTGAACGCATCCGCGCGGTCCTCCGTAGAATCCCGTAGCGCGCGGTCCGGCACCGCAGGGTATCGCGTTTATAAGGAGATCTCGCATGCCTGACACTCGTTCCAAGCCACCGCGGCACGTCGTCATCCTCTGCCATCCCGAGCAGGACAGCTTCAACGCAGCGATGGCCGCAGCGTATAGCGCGACGGTGCGCGAGCAAGGCCATGAGGTGATCGTCCGCGATCTCTATGCGATGGGGTTCCATCCCGTGCTGAAATCGGCCGAGCGCCCGGGGCCAGGCGAGCGCCAGTTTGCAGACGTCGCCGAAGAGCTCGCGGTGCTCAAGGACAGCGACGTCTTCGTCCTCGTCTATCCGATCTGGTTCGGTGGGCCACCGGCGATGCTCAAGGGCTATGTCGAGCGTGTGCTCGGCAGCGGGGTGCTGCCCGACGCGGTCTACGAGGGTACCGCCAAAGGCGTGCTGGCGGGCAAGCAATTGCTCAGTTTCACGACCTCGGGCCTGAAGGAGATATGGCTCGACGAGATGGGCCAGTTGCGCGCGCTCACCCAGGCGTTCGACCATTATATCGAACACGCCTTTGCGATGGCGCCGTCGCGGCACGTGCATTTCGGCCATATCACCCCCGACATGGAGCCGGGCTGGGCGCGGCGCCACCTCGAGGAAGTCCGCGGCCAGGCGCGCGCGATCGTCCGCGCGCTAGACGGGCTCGTCGTCGCGGAGTGAGGGGTTGCTCGCGCCGAGCAGGTCGGCACTGTGCAGCGCGATCTGCGCGTCCTCCTGCGCGGCGAGCACGCGGAGCACGACGCGCGAGGAATCGCCGCTGATCGTCTCGGCGCCAGCGGCATTGCGGGCGGGATCGAGCGCGACTCCCATCCAGGCGAGAGCCGTCGCGGCGGTCGCTCGCACCCCGCAATCATGCTCGCCGATCCCGCCAGTGAAGACGATCATGTCGACCCCACCGAGCGAACACGCCATCGCGGCGAGCATCTTGGCGAGCGAGTGCCCGAACATCGCGATCGCAAGCGCGGCGTCGGGCTCGGTCGGTGCGGCGGCGTTGAGCCTGCGCAGGTCGCTGTCGATCCCCGATATGCCGAGCATTCCGCTCTCGCGGTCGACCAGCGTGGCCAGCGTCGCGGGCGTGTAGCCGCAGTCGCGCAGCAAATGCAGCAGGATGCCGGGATCGAGGTCGCCGGTGCGCCGCCCCATGATCAGCCCGCCGGTCGGGGTCAGCCCCATGCTGGTGTCGATCGAGCGGCCGGCGCGCACCGCGGTGACGCTCGCGCCATTGCCGAGATGCGCGATGATCAGCCGCTCGGGCAAAGCCGGCCCGAGGTGTCGAACGATCGATTCACACGAGAGGCCGTGGAAGCCGTAGCGCCGTACTCCCCGATGGCGCAGTGCCTTGGGGAGCGGGAGTGTGCTCGCCACCGCCGGCATCGTCGTGTGAAAACTGGTGTCGAAACACGCGATCTGCGGGCAACCCGGGAAATATCCTTGCGCGGCGTTTATCGTCGCCAGCGTGGCGGGGATATGGACTGGCGCGAAGCTGCGGACGCTTTCAAGCTGATCGAGCACCGCATCGTCGATCAGCACCGGCGCGAGCAAGCGCGGCCCACCGTGGACGAGGCGATGCCCGATCGCCGCCGGTGCTGGAAGGTCCGAGCGTTCGAGCACATCGACGACGTGGCCGATCCACGATCCTGGCGCGGCCTCGCCGAGCGAATGGTCGACATGGAAGCGTCCGGTGGCGGAAGCTGCATGCAGCCGAACCGCACCGCCGCCCTCGGTCTCGATCTCGCCCGTCAGCAGCGGCTCGGCCTTGCCTTCGGCGACATCGAACAGCCCGAACTTGAGCGACGACGATCCGCCATTGAAGGTCAGGATCACCGTCCCCGCGCTTCCGGCTGCAGCAGTCACGCCGACCAGCGCCAGTCCAGGATCTCGGGCAGATCCTCGCCATGTTCGGCGATGTAGAGCTTGTGGCGTTCGATCGCCGCCCAATAGCGGTCGCGCGCCGCAGGCACTTGCGCCTTCAGCCTGGGGATCCGCTCGATCGCGTCGAGCGCGAGGCGATAGCGGTCGAGATCGTTGAGCACGACCATGTCGAACGGCGTCGTCGTCGTGCCCTCCTGCTTGAAGCCGCGGACGTGGATGTTGTGATGGTTGGTGCGGCGATAGGTCAGCGTGTGGATCGTCGCCGGAAAGCCGTGAAACGCGAAGATCACCGGCGTGTCGGTGGTGAACAGCGCATCGAAGGCGTGATCGTCGAGTCCGTGCGGATGTTGATCGCTCGGCTCGAGCACCATCAGGTCGACGACGTTGACGAAGCGGATGCGGATGTCGGGGACTTGCTCGCGCAGCAGCATCACCGCCGCCAGCGCCTCGAGCGTGGGGACGTCGCCCGCGCAGGCCATCACGACATCGGGCGCGTCGTCCTGCACGCCCGCCCAGTGCCAGATCCCCGCGCCCGCGGTGCAATGCCGCACCGCCTCATCGATGCCGAGCCATTGCCACTCTGGCTGCTTGCCCGCGACGATCAGGTTCACATAGTCGCGGCTGCGCAGGCAGTGATCCGCCACCGACAGCAGGCAATTGGCGTCGGGCGGGAGGTAGATGCGCGCGATATCGGAGGTCTTGTTGGCAACCTGATCGATAAAGCCCGGATCCTGGTGCGACAGGCCATTATGGTCCTGCCGCCAGACGTGCGAGGTGAGCAGATAGTTGAGCGAGGCGATCGGACGCCGCCACGCGATCTTGCGGCTGACCTTGAGCCATTTGGCGTGCTGGTTGAGCATCGAATCGACGATGTGGGCAAACGCCTCGTAGCACGAGAAGAAGCCGTGCCGACCGGTGAGAAGATACCCCTCGAGCCAACCCTGGCAGAGATGCTCGCTCAGCACTTCCATCACGCGCCCGCTCGGGCTCAGATTGACGTCGACCGGTTCGACCTCGCCCATCCACGCCTTGCCCGACACGTCATAGACCGCGTCGAGCCGGTTCGAGGCGGTTTCGTCGGGCCCGAACAGGCGGAAGTTCCGGCTGTCGAGATTGAGCCGCATCACCTCGCGCAGATACTGGCCGAGCACGCGCGTCGCTTCGGCCTCGACCGCGCCGGGAGCGGTGAGCGCGATCGCGAAGTCGCGGAAGTCGGGCAGCGACAGCGGCTGGAGCAGCGCGCCGCCATTGGCGTGCGGGTTCGAGCTCATCCGGCGATGCCCGGTCGGGGCGACCGCCGAGATCGCCTCGGTGATCTTGCCGTTCGCGTCGAACAGCTCGGCCGGGCGATAGCTGCGCATCCAGGCGTCGAGCTGGTCGATATGCTCGGGCTTCTTGAAATTGGCGATCGGGACTTGATGCGCCCGCCATGTGCCTTCGACGGGCAAACCATCGACGATCTTGGGGCCGGTCCAGCCCTTGGGCGTCCGCAGCACGATGATCGGCCAGCGCGGGCGTCCGCGGGAAGTGGCGGGGGTTTCGCGCGCATCGGCCTGGATCGTCTTTATCGCACGCAGCACCGTGTCGAGCGTCGCGGCCATCTGCTGGTGGAGCAACGCGGGGTCGTCGCCTTCGACGAAATACGGTTCGTGGCCATAGCCGTGGAGCAGCTCGGTCAGTTCGCTCTTGCCGATCCGCGCGAGGATCGTCGGGTTGGCGATCTTGAAGCCGTTGAGGTGGAGGATCGGCAGCACCGCGCCGTCGCGCGCGGGGTTGAGGAACTTGTTGCTGTGCCAGCTCGCGGCGAGCGGCCCGGTCTCGGCTTCGCCATCGCCGACGACGCAGGTGACGATCAGGTCGGGATTGTCGAACGCCGCGCCATACGCATGGGCGAGCGAATAGCCGAGCTCGCCGCCTTCGTGGATCGACCCCGGGCATTCGGGCGAGACATGGCTCGGGATCCCGCCCGGCCAGGAGAATTGGCGGAACAGCCGCTCCATGCCGCTGCGGCTGCGCTCGATCGCCGGATAATGCTCGGTGTAGGAGCCTTCGAGATAGGCATTGGCGACCAGTCCGGGGCCGCCATGCCCCGGTCCGATGATATAGATCATGTCGAGATCGTTCGCGACGATCAGCCGGTTGAGGTGCGCGTAGATGAAATTGAGGCCAGGCGTCGTGCCCCAATGGCCGAGCAAGCGCGGCTTGATGTCGGCGAGGCTGAGCGGCTGTTCGAGCAACGGATTGCCGCGCAAGTAGATCTGCCCGACCGAGAGATAGTTCGCCGCGCGCCAATACGCGTCGAGCGCCGCGACCTGTTCGGGGGAAAGGGGATCGGACATGAGCGGCTCCGCAAGGGCCCCGGGGCAGGACCAGCTGCCGACGCGGCGGCCCCGCGCGCAACCGCGCGAGATCCGGCGACCGACCCGACGCTCGTCGCCGTTTGAACGCGCGCTCGCTATACGGGCTTACCCGTAGAGCGCTCCGCTTGCATCCACTGCAGCGGCTTGCGGGCATATTCGCGATCGCGGCGAGGACTGACACGTCGGACCCCGGCACCCATCGCCACAATCGTCGAAATTGCTGGTGTGATGAGAGGTTGCGATGTGCCCTACGAGCACGGTAACGCTACTTTCCGGCATGCGCGCGCATGCCGCTTGCGGAGGTAGGGTTGGTACGCGGAACGCAAGACGGCATGCCGGAACGCAGCGGAACCGCTGCGCGCTCGCGCGTGGCCGACTTGCTGGACGCCGTCGACTGGGCGGCGCATCCGCTGGGCCCGCGCGAGGGCTGGCCGACATCGCTCAAGGCGACGCTTCATCTGCTGCTGGCGTCGCCCGAGTCGATGTACCTGGTGTGGGGCGAGACACGCACTTTCTTCTTCAACGACGCCTATGCGCCGATCCTCGGGCCACGCATCGACGGGGCGATGGGCGCGCGCTTCGACGTGGTATGGGCCGATGCTTATGCTGCGGTCGAACCGATGTTCCTCGATGCCCTGCGCGGTACGCCGTTCCGCGTCGTCGATCATCCCGTTCCGATGGCGCGCTGGGGCGAGCCCGAGGAAACGTGGTGGACCTTTTCCTTCTCGCCCGTCTTCGATGATCTGGGCGCGATCACCGGGGTGCTGTGCATCACCAGCGAGACGACTGCGACGGTCGTCGAGGTCGAATCGAAGCGCCGCGTCGACCTTGCGCTTCAGCAAGCCGAGCAAAGCCTGCGTCGCGCCGAGGAAGCGGGGCACATCGGCGTCTTTACGGTCGACCTCGCGGAGGGAACGTTCACCGGATCCGCCGAGTTCTACCATTTGTTCGGCCTATCCGATGATCGAACGACCGACGTGACTCGGATCGAGGACATGATCCTGCCCGAGGATGCCGCGATCGGCTCGAATGCCGCGGTGCGAGCCTCGCAGGCGATGGCGTTGCAAGTCGAATATCGCATCCGTCGCGCCGATACGCAGGAAGTGCGCTGGATCGAACGTCGCGCCGAATTCGAATATGATGCGAACGGCACCGCGGTGCGGCTGCTTGGCGTGGTGCAGGACGTGACCGAGCGCCGCGCGGATCGTGACGCGCTCGCCAAGCTCAACGCGACGCTAGCGGCGACGGTGGTCGAGCGCACCCAGGCCCTGCTGCTGCACGAGAACATCATCCAGTCGGACGCCACGGCGATTTGCGCGTTCGACACCGACTGTCGTCTCATCGCCTTCAACCAGGCGCATAACGACGCCTTTTTCCGAAGCCACGGTTTCTACACCAAGCTCGGCGAGGTGTTCTTCGAACTGTTCGTTCCCGAGCAGCGCGCGGCGATGCACGCCTTGATGACGCGTGCCTTGCACGGCGAAACCTTCGTCACCGAAGCCCAGTTCGGCAATCCAGAGATCGAAGCCCCGAGCTGGGAAATCCGCTATTCCCCGCTGCGCGACGCCGAGGGGCGGATCATCGGCGCGTTTCATCATGCGCGCGACGTGACCGGCCGGCTGCGCGCGAAGGCCGAACTCGCAACCGCGCAGGAGGCGTTGCGCCAAGCGCAGAAGATGGAGGCGATGGGCCAGCTGACTGGCGGCGTCGCGCACGATTTCAACAATCTGCTGACACCGATCGTCGGCGCGCTCGATCTGTTGCAGCGCAAGGGCCTCGGCGGCGAGCGCGAGAAGCGCTTGATCGACGGCGCTGCGCTGTCGGCCGAACGCGCGCGGACGCTGGTCCAGCGGCTGCTCGCCTTCGCGCGGCGGCAGCCGCTGCAGGCGGTTGCGGTCGACGTCGCTGCGCTGGTGCGCGGGATGATCGATCTCGTCGCCAGCACGATTGGTCCGCAGATCCGCGTACTGGTCGAGGCCCCCCACGACCTCCCCACCGCCACTGCCGACCCGAACCAGCTCGAGATGGCGCTGCTCAACCTGGTGGTGAATGCCCGCGACGCAATGCCCGATGGCGGAACGCTGCGGATCGCGGCGATGCCCGAGACGATCGTGCAGGACGGAGATCTCGCACCGGGCCGCTACATCTGCCTGTCCGTCACTGATACGGGCACCGGGATGAGCGCGGAGACGATGGCGCGCGCGGTCGAGCCGTTCTTTTCGACCAAGGGGGTCGGCAAGGGGACTGGGCTCGGCCTGTCGATGGTCCACGGCCTTGCCTCACAGCTCGGTGGCGCATTGCGGCTGCGCAGCACGGCGGGGGAGGGCACGTGCGTCGAATTATGGCTCCCGCAAGGGCAGGCTGTGGCACCGCTCGTCCCCGCAGCAGTGCCGCAATTGCTCGAGCCATCGCGCGGGACGGCGTTGCTGGTCGATGACGAGGAATTCGTGCGCTTGAGCACTGCAGCGATGCTCGGCGAGCTGGGATATGACGTAGTCGAGGCGGACTCGGCGGAGGCGGCGTTGGCGCTGATCGACGCCGGTGTGGCGCCTGATCTGGTGGTGACCGACCATCTGATGCCGGGAATGACCGGATCGGACTTCGCGCGGAGGCTGCTGCGCGGCGATCCGGCGCTGCCCGTGCTGGTGATCTCGGGCTATGCCGAGAGCGAAGGAATCGCGCCCGATCTGCCGCGGCTGACCAAGCCGTTCCGGCGCGACGAACTGCTCCGCAGCCTCGTCGCGCTCAGCCGCGGCTAGAAGCGGGTCGACAGACCGGTATACAGCTGCAGCCCAGGGGTTTCGCGGTTAAGCCCGATATACGCGGCGGCATCGAGCTGGAGCGTCTTGGTCAGCTGATACGAGGCCGCGAGATCGGCCGAATATTGCTGCGTGTTATGCCGCGGCTCGAAGCTCTCCTTGGTCCAAAATTCGGCATAGACCGTCGCATTCTTGCCGACCGGGTGCGACAGGTTGATGAGGTTGACGAGCTCGAAATGATGGCCCGTGACGGGGTCCTGGTTGGGCGAGCCTTGGTTGGCCGAGATATCGAACTCGGGGCTGGTGGTCAGCGTGAACTTGGCGGGCAGGGGAATGTTGACCGGAAGCGCTACGCTGCCCTCCCATTTGCCGTTGCCGACGACCGAACCAGCCGTCGGCGCCTTGACCGATCCGATCACCGCAACGTGCGTCATCGAACTGTCGGCGGTCAGTCGCTGCTTCGCGCGGACGAACAGATCGCCGACGCCGCCGTCGGTCGTCACGCTGCCATCGGCCATCCGCGTGCGGACGGTCTGGTACGGGGCGATGTTGACCTCGACATCGGTGTGCTTCGAGACGCCGTATTTGAGCGTGGGGTTGGTGTACAGGATCGTATCGGTGCGAACGCCGTCGAGCGTCTCGCGCGTCCAGTCGATGAAGTCGGTTTCGAGCTGGAAGGCGCCGGCGGGTACGGTGCACGCGACGCTCGCGCGCGTCGGGCGGTCGGTGCAGATCGGCGTCGGACTTGGCGCGACATTGTTTGGGAGCGGCCCGGTGCCCTGTGACGGATCGCCCTGCGCAGGTTCCTGCGCGAGCGCCACGCTCGGCATCGCTGCAAGGGCGAGAAGGATCAGTGCGCGTACGCGCGCGGTCGAGAGGGCGGTGCCGCAACGGTTGGTCATCGTCGTTCCATGCGATGCGCGCGCGGCCGGAGCAAGCGGCAGTGACATGATCGGGGTCAACCGCGACTGGTGCGTTTCCATCAGCACGGTGTCGATCGCATCGCAACGGACGCATTGCCAGCGCCCGCGTCCGGGTGCATCCGAACGCTGCACTCCGGCGTTAGGCAATCGCATGAACCGTGAAGCCCCCCTTGGATCGAAGCGCGTCACCGTCTGGTTTGACGGCGGTTGCCCGCTGTGTCGGCGCGAGATCGCCGGGATACGGCGGCTCGACCGGGCGCAGCGGATCGAGTTTGTCGACGTTTCGGGCGATGCTCCCGCGGCCTGTCCGATCGACCGCGCCGATCTGCTGGCGCGCTTCCATGCGCGCGAAGACGGCCAGATCCTGTCGGGCGCCGCGGCGTTCGCCGCGATGTGGCGCGCGATTCCGGTGCTGCGGCCGCTTGGATTGGTCGCGCGCAATCGTCACATATTGGCGATGCTCGAACACGCCTATCGTCTGTTTCTGCGGGTCCGCCCTCGGTTGCAGCGCCTCGCTTTGGGATGGGACCGCCGATGACACCCGAACCGATTCCACCAGCGCTCGGCCAGGAAAGCGTCTGGTCGTTCCCGCGCCCCGCGATCGCCGAGTTGAGTTCGGCGCGGATCGTGATCGAGCATCGCGGCGTCGTGCTCGCCGATACGCGCGCCAGTATCCGCACGCTCGAGACGAGCCATCCGCCGAGCTATTACATCCCGCGCGCCGATATTCTGGAAAGCGCGTTGCGCCGCGGTGCTGGCAGTTCGTTCTGCGAATGGAAGGGCGCGGCGACGTATTGGGACGTCGTGCTCGACGGCGAGACGCTGCCAAGCGTCGGCTGGAGCTATCCGAGCCCGACCCGCCCCTTTGCGCTGCTGAAGGATCATGTCGCCTTCTACGCCGCGCCGTTCGATCGCTGCAGCGTGAATGGCGAGACCGTCGTGCCGCAGCCGGGGGGGTTTTATGGCGGGTGGATCACCTCCGCCTTTGCCGGGCCGTTCAAGGGCGGGCCGGGCAGCCGATTTTGGTGAAGGCGTCTGCATGACCGACGATCGCGATTCTCGCGGAAAATCCGTTCCCAGCGGGCGCATCGCGCGGCTCGGGGTGTTCGGGCGGTTGGCCGGCGGGGTCGCGGGCGGCGTGCTGGCGGAAGGCGCGCGTCGGATCGCCGATGGCCAGCGGCCGAAGATGAGCGACTTGCTGCTCACCCCCGCCAATATCGGGCGCGTCGCCGATCAGCTCTCCCACCTGCGCGGCGCGGCGATGAAACTGGGGCAAATGATCTCGATGGACTCGGGCGATTTCCTCCCGCCCGAGCTGTCGCAGATCCTCGCGCGGCTGCGCAACAATGCGCATCACATGCCGCCAGCGCAGCTCCAGCAAGTGCTCGCGCGCGATTGGGGCAAAGATTGGCGGCGCCGGTTCGCGCGCTTCGATGCCGGGCCGCTCGCCGCGGCGTCGATCGGCCAGGTCCACCGCGCGCGGACCCCGGACGGGCGCGATCTGGCGATCAAGGTGCAATATCCCGGCGTCCGTGACAGTATCGATTCGGATGTCGACAATGTCGCGACGCTGCTGCGCGTGTCCGGCGCGCTGCCCAAGTCGATCGACATCGCGCCGCTGCTCGCCGAGGCGAAGCGGCAACTCCACGAAGAGGCGGATTACGTCCGCGAAGGTGAGCAGCTCGAGCGCTTCGGTGCGTTGCTGGCGGATGATCCCGCCTATGTCGTGCCGGTGCTCGACCGCGAATTCAGCGGTTCGGACGTCCTCGCGATGAGCTTTGTCGAGGGCGTGGCGATCGAATCGCTCGTCGATGCCGAGCAAAGCGTGCGCGATGCGGCGATGGAATCGCTGATGGCGCTGGTGCTGCGCGAGATGTTCGAGTTCGGCCTGATGCAGACCGATCCCAACTTCGCCAATTATCGCTATCAGCCCGCGACCGGAAAACTCGTATTGCTCGATTTCGGCGCGACCCGCCCGGTCGCGCCGGAGACGGCAGACGGCTATCGGCGGCTGCTGGAAGCCGGGTTCTCCGGAGACCGTGCGGCGGTGCGCGACGCCGCGCTCGGCGCTGGGTTCCTGGGGGATGCAGCGGTCGCGCGGCACGGCGCGCTGGTCGATCGGATGATCGACGTGATCCTTGTCGAGCTCAACCGCGCGGGCCCGTTCGACTTCGGTGACCGCGCATTCGTCGGCGTCTTGCGCGATCAGGGGATGGCGATGGCCGCCGACCGCGACACGTGGCACGTCCCGCCGATCGACACGCTGTTCGTCCAGCGCAAGATCAGCGGCACAGCCTTGCTCGCCGCGCGGCTAAAGGCGCGCGTCGATGTCAACGCGATGGTCGTGAAGGCGCTCGCGCCGGCAAGCGACCGCCCGGCCAGTGAAGCTGCGTGAAGATTGCGACGTACAACGTCAACGGGGTCAACGGCCGCTTGCCGGTGCTGTTGCGCTGGCTTGCCGAGAGTGGCCCCGACGTCGTGGTGCTGCAGGAACTGAAAGCACCGCACGACAAGTTCCCCGAGGCCGCGATCCGCGATCTTGGCTATGACGCGATCTGGCACGGACAGAAGAGCTGGAACGGGGTCGCGTTGCTCAGTCGCGTCGGTGAGATCCACGAGACGCGGCGGGGTTTGCCCGACGATCCCGACCCTGCGCAAAGTCGCTATCTCGAGGCGGCGGTCGCCGGGGTGCTGATCGGCGGCTTGTACCTGCCCAACGGCAACCCGCGGCCTGGGCCGAAATTCGAGTACAAGCTGCGCTGGTTCGACGCGCTGATCGCGCATGCCGCGGATTTGCTCGAGTCCGGTCTGCCGGTGCTGCTGGCTGGCGATTTCAACGTGATGCCGACCGAGCGCGACGTCTACAAGCCCGAGCGCTGGATCGACGATGCGCTGTTCGCGCCCGAAATCCGCGCGGCGTTCGCACGGCTGGTGGGGCAGGGGTGGATCGACGCGCTGCGCACGATCCACCCCGATGCGACGATCTACACTTTCTGGGACTACTTCCGGAACGCCTATGCGCGCGATGCGGGATTGCGGATCGATCACTTGCTGCTGAGCCCCGCGCTCGCCGGTCGCCTGGTCGATGCGCAAGTCGATCGCGACGTGCGCGGGTGGGACAAGACGAGCGATCACGCCCCCGTCCGGATCGAACTTGCCGACGCGCCCGTGCGCAAACGCCGGGCTAGCTGAGCCCCGCGAACCAATCGGCGTAGGGCGTATTGCGCGCCATGTGGCGCGTGTAATCAGGCGCGGCATCGTCCCACCAGACCGGCCCGCGTTCGCCGAGCGCGTGTTTGGCGGTATCGACCGCGGCGCGTGCGGTCTGTTCCGCGGTCTTGTCCTTGGCCCGCAGCGCCGCGCCGACCGCGCGGCGTGCATCCATCAAGTCCCCGACCAGCGCCGTGCGCGTTGCTGCGTCGAGCGCGGGATTGCTCTTGCGCCAGAGCCGCCCGCGCACGACGAAATAGCGCCCGTCGGGCGTGGTGGGATAGTCGCTCAGTGCTGTGCGCGCGCAGCAGCCTTTTGCGCGCGCGCCTGCTTGGCGTAGTGGTGGTGTGCGATCGCGCAGCCTGCGACGGCGCCCATCACGGCGTGGCCCTTGCCGACGAAATGGCCCGCAACGCCGCCGGCGGCAGCACCGCGGATGCAGCCCTTGGCAAGCACCGGCGAGGCCGAGGCGAGGGCGGCGGAGACGGCAATGAGCGAAACGATACGCATACACAATGTCCTTTGCAGAGGATCTGGAAACATCGGCCTTGCCGTTCTGGTTGCACGCTGTCGCGTGAAATTATCGTCACGTTTCGGCCGTTTCAGGAGTCACGGGCGCGCAAGTTCGGCGCGTAACAGCGGCGCGAAGCCGGCTGGATCCTCGACGTGCGGAGCATGGCCGGCGCCTGCAATGCGTACGATCCGGGCATCGCGGAAGCGACGGACCGCGACTTCGGCGGCTTGCGGCACCGTCTGGACCTGCTCGCGGACGTCCGCAGGCGCGGTATTGGCGCGAAACGCGGTCACGTCGCGCTGGCCGATAATGAGCGACACCGGCGCGGCGACGCGGTCGAGTTCGGCCGCGACGGGCTGCGTTTCGAGCATATCCGACAGCCGCGCCTGCGCGTCTCGCACGCGCTCGCCATCGGGTCCGGCATATTGCCCCGCCAGCATGGCGACCCACCGGTCATAGGCAGGTCGCCAGTCGCCGTGATAATAGGTGCGCAGTTGATACGCCTTGATCGACGCGGCGTTCGTCTTCGCCTCTTCCTGCCGCAGCGCGCCAAGCTCGGTATAGGGCACGCCTTGCGCCAGCGTGTCGTTGAGGCCGAGCGGATTGACCAGCACGAGCCGCTCGACTCGCTGCGGGTAGAGCAAGGCGAAGCGCACCGCGAGCACGCCGGCGGTCGAATGCCCGACGAGCAGGACCTTGCCCGCGTCGGCCTGGTCGAGCAGCGCTTGCGTCAGCGTCGCGAGCGAGGCGTAACTGTACTGATAGCCGATCGGCTTCGACGATTTGCAGAAGCCGATCTGGTCGGGCGCGAGGACGCGGTAGCCGTGCGCCGCCAAGTCGACGATCGTATCCTGCCATGTCGCCGAGCAGAAGTTCTTGCCGTGGAGCAGCACGACCGTCTTGCCGTTCGCCGCCGAGGTCGGCGCGACATCGAGATACGCCATCCGGACGGGCGCGCCTTGCGATTGCGTCTCGTACCAGCGGACCGGGAAGGGATAGGCGAAGCTTTCGAGATTGGCGCCGAGCGGTGTCGTCATGGGCGCGGGCTGGGACGGTGTCGCATCTTGCGCCATCGCCGATGAGGCGGTCGCGACCAGGAGGAGCGGGAGAAGACGGCGCATGGCGGGATTCCTAACCCCCGGGCAGCGGGGCACGACCGTCCAATGACCCGAGATGGCGCGGGTTCCATTGTTTCCTGGCCTCACCCTGCGCATGGCTTGCTTTGCCGCGCGCAAGACCCCAGGTCTGGGCTCACGAAACAGGAGTGAATTTCATGGCCGTCAAGATCGTCGCCTTCATCACCGTCAAGCCTGGTTCGGAAGAGGATTTCATTGCCGCCGCACGCACCTGCGTCGCCGCATCGCGCGCCGAGCCCGGTGTGCTTCACTACGAATTGTGGCGCGAGAACGAGGGCGCACAGCGCTTCGTGTTCAACGAGCTCTACGTCGATGACGCCGCCGTGCAGCAACATATGGCATCGGACCATTTCAAGGCCCTCGGTCTCGCCGCGCGCGATATCGCGACGGCGCGACCCGAGATCATCGTCACCCATCCGATCGACGTCGCCGACTGACCCCGCAGCTCGCGGCGCCGCGCGCTTAGTCGTCGTGCTGCTCGGTGAGCTCGATGAAGCGTCGCGCCGCCGCCTGGTCTGCGGTGGAGGTGAACGCGACGTCGAGATCGGGTGCCGCGCCGAGCATGTGGAGTAGCGTCCACAGGCCGAAACGCCGATCGCGGTCCTGCTCGAGCCCGAAATCGACGCGCATATGCTCGATCCCGGCCTGAAGCGCGGCGGGCGTGACGGCGGCGAGGTCGCTGCTCCCGAAGTAGCGCAGGAACTGGTCGTCGAGGTTCATTGCCGGGCACCCTGCGCAAGCGCACCGCGGACGCTGGGCAGCAAGCGGCCGACGATGATGTCGACGCCGCGGGCGTTGGGGTGAAGGCCATCGGCCTGAATCAGCCGGGGGTTCCCGGCGACGCCGTCGAGGAAGAAGGGGTAGCGCGGGATCGCATGCGCCTTGGCAAGGGCTGGATACACGCCGTCGAACGCGCTGACATAGTCGGGCCCGAGGTTGGGCGCCGCGCGCATGCCGGCGAGCAGCACGGGGATGTGGCGCGCCTGCAATTCGGTAAGGATCGCGTCGAGGTTTGCCTTGGCCTGCGCGACGGGAAGCCCGCGCAGCATGTCGTTCGCGCCGAGCTCGACGATCACCAGATCGGGCTTCGCGCCGAGCCCGCGCAACCCCCAGCGCAGCCGCGCACGCGCCTGTGCCGCAGTGTCGCCGGCGACCCCGCCGTTGCGAACCGTCGCCGCAATCCCGGCGCCTCGCAGCGCGGCTTGCAGCTTGGTGGTGAAGCCCGCTTCGGGGGGCAGGCCATAGCCCGCGGTGAGGCTGTCGCCGAACGCCCAGATCAGCGGCGCCTTGGGCGAGGCGGTCGCCCCGAACGGAACGACGACCGAAAGCAATGCGAGACCGCTGGCGACGATTTGCCGTTGCCAGCGATATCGCCCAAGGAAGACCGATGATGCCATCCACCGTCGATAGCGCGTTGATCGCCGCGCGCAATGTTTCGCTTGTCCTCGGGCGTCCGCCCGCCAGCGTCGAGATCCTGCGCGGGGTCGATCTCGATGTTGCTGCGGGCGACAGCGTCGCCTTGCTCGGGCCGTCGGGATCGGGAAAATCGTCGCTGATGGCGGTGCTGGCCGGGCTCGAGCGCCCGACCGGCGGGACCGTCTCGGTCGCCGGGCTCGATTTCACGACGCTCGACGAGGATGCGCTCGCGGTCGCGCGACGTGGACGGATCGGGATCGTGCTGCAGGCCTTCCATTTGCTCCCGACGATGACCGCGCTCGAAAACGTCGCGGTGCCGCTCGAACTGGCCGGGGAGGGCGATGCCTTCGCGCGCGCCGCGGCCGAACTCGCGGCGGTCGGGCTCGGCCACCGGATCGGCCATTATCCGGCGCAACTGTCGGGCGGCGAGCAGCAGCGCGTCGCGATCGCGCGCGCACTGGTCGGACGCCCCGCGCTGATCTTTGCCGACGAGCCGACCGGCAATCTCGACACGACGACGGGCGCGTCGATCATGGATATTCTCTTCGCGCGGCATGCGGCGAGCGGGACGACATTGTTCATCATCACCCACGATCCGGGGCTGGCAGCCCGCTGTGCCCGCGTGATCGAGCTTGGCGACGGGCGGATCGTCGGCGATCGGCGTAGCGCGTGACGCTCGTCTGGCGGCTGGCGCTGCGCGATTTGCGGCGCGGCGGGCGCGGGCTGTTGCTGCTCGCGATCTGCCTGTTCCTCGGGACCGCGGGGCTCGCAGGGATCGGTAGCCTTGCCGCGAGCATGATCGCCGCGCTCGATGTCGATGCGCGGCAGATCCTCGGCGGTGACGTCGAGTTCAACGTCTCGCAGCGCCGCGCAAGCGTCGATGAGCTCGCCGCGTTCGCGCGGATCGGGCGCGTTTCGGAGACGCTCTCGCTGCGCGGGATGGCGAGCGTAGGCGGTGCCCCGGTGCTGGTCGATCTGCGCGCGACCGATGCCGCCTGGCCGTTGCTTGGGCGCTTCCGCCTTGCGCCGGGGGCGTTGGCCAAGCGGCCGCATGGGCGCGAGATCGCGATTGCGCCCGCGCTGGCCGATCGGCTCGGCGTTAAGCCTGGCGATACACTCTCGCTCGGTCGGGCGCGGCTCCGCGTCATTGGCCTGATCGCGAACGAACCCGACCGGCTCGGGGCTGGCTTCGCGCTGGGGCCGCCGGTGCTGGTCGATTTCGCCGGGCTCGACGCGACGGCGCTGCTCCAGCCCGGCAGCTTGTACGAAAGCCATTACCGTATCGTGCTCGCGCAGCCCGGACGGGCGCCGGCTGCTCGCGATGCCGTGCTCCGCCAGTTTCGCGGCGCGGGCTGGTCTGCGAAGCTGAGCGATCAGGCGGCGGGCGGTTTCCGGCGCGGGATCGCGCAGCTCGGGCAATTCCTGCTGCTCGTCGGGCTTGCCGCGCTGGCGATTGCCGGGGTTGGCGTCGGCAGCGGCGTGGCCGCGTACCTTGCCGGCAAGGCGAAGATCATCGCGACGCTGAAGGTGCTGGGAGCGCGGTCGCGGACGATTGCGGCGATCTTCCTGGCGCAGCTCGGCGTCGTCGCGGCGGTCGGCATCGGGGCGGGGCTCATCGTGGGAGCGGCGCTGCCGTGGATCGTCACGGCATTTGCCGGTTCGGCGTTGCCGGTGCCGCCGCGTCTCGGCGTGTATCCGGTGCCTTTGCTGACCGCGGCGATCCTATCGGTGTTGGTCGCACTGCTCTTCGCGCTTCCCGCGCTGGCACGCGCGCGCTCGGTCCCGGCGGCGACGCTGCTGCGCGATACGCTGTCGGCGCGGCGCTGGCCGAGCCTCGGCGTGTTTGGCGGGATGATCGTTTTGATCGTGGCGCTGATCGCGCTCGCGGTCGCGACGGCGTCGGATCGCTGGCTGGCCTTGGGCTTCGTCGGCGCGATCCTCGCGTTGATCGCGTTGTTATGGGGCTGCGGTGTCGCGATCCGCGCGATCGCGGCGCGGCTGCCGCGTGCGCGCCACCCGTTGCTGCGGCTGGCGATCGCCAATTTGCACCGCCCCGGTGCGCAGACCGACCGGCTCGTCGTCGCGCTCGGGCTCGGCTTCTCGCTGTTCGTCGCGCTCGCGGTGATCGATTCGAGCCTAGGTGCCGAGCTGCGCAACGCTGCTCCCGCCAAGGCGCCGCGCTTTTTCGCGATCGACTTGCAGCCCGACGATGCCGCCACCTTCACGCGCGCCGTCCGCAGCGCGGCACCGAGCGCGACGATCGAGGCGCTGCCGTCGCTCCGCGGATCGATCGTCGCGCTGCGCGGGGTGCCGGTGAGCGCGATCAAGACGCTGCCGGCCGATGCGTGGGTGCTGCGCGGCGACCGGACGATCACCTGGGCGGCTCAGCTGCCGCCGCGCAATGCCGTCGTTGCCGGACGGTGGTGGCCCTCCGACTATCGCGGGCCGCCGCTGGTGTCACTCGAGGACAAGGCCGCCGCTGCGCTCGGGCTGAAGATCGGTGACACGATCACCGTTTCGGTGCTCGGCGTCGACGTGCCCGCAAAGATCGCGGCGCTGCGCAAGATCGACTGGGGCGGGCTCGGGCTCAATTTCGCGATTGTCTTCTCGCCCGGTTATATCGAGGAAGCGCCGCACGGCCTGCTCGCGAGTGTCTATGCCGCCCCGGCAAGCGACGGCGCGATCGCCCGCCAGGTTGCGACGGCCTTGCCCTCGGTCACGCTGATCCGCGTCGGCGACGTGATCGGACAGGTCAGCGCGATCCTCGGCCAGATCGCGCTCGCGATCCGCGCGGCGGCCGCGGTGACGGTCGCGGCCGGCATCGCGGTGCTGATCGGCGCGGTCGCGGCGTCGGGCGCGACGCGGCGCTACGATGCGGTGATCCTCAAGCTGCTCGGCGGCAGTCGCCGGCAGGTGCTCGGCGCGCAGGCGCTCGAATATGCGATCCTGTCGCTCGTCCTCGTCGTCGTGGCGCTGGCGATGGGATCGGCAGCGGGCTGGTACGTCGTCACGCAAGTGTTCAAGATCGGCTGGGCGCCGCGCTGGGATGTGATCGCGATGACGCTCGGGGCGGCCGTCGCGCTGACGCTCGGAACCGGGCTCGCGGGGAGCCTCCCGGCGCTGCGCGCGCGGCCCGCGAGCGCTTTGCGCGATCTCTAGTCGGTCACCTTGCCGCGGAGCGACTTGACGCTCGATCGCTTGGTCTTGCCGTCGAGCCGCTTGGCCTTCGCGGCCTTAGACGGCTTGGTCGGGCGGCGGCGCTTGGGGACGATCGTCGCCTCGCGGATCATCGCGACGAGGCGTTCGCGGACTTCCTGGCGGTTGAGGAGTTGCGAGCGCGCGCCTTCGCTGCGCAACACCAGCACGCCGTCGCGCGTCAGCCGCGATCCCGCCAGCACAGCGAGCCGGTTCTTGACCGCATCGGGCAGAGACGGCGAGGCGCCGACGTCGAAGCGCAGCAGCACCGCGCTGTCGGTGGTGTTGACGTGCTGGCCCCCTGGTCCACCGGCGCGGGTGAACGATTCCTGGAGTTCGTCGCTGTCGATGCTGATCGAGCGGGTGATCGGGATGGCGGCCATCGCGCACCCCTAAAAGATAAGCGTGGCGCGGTCGATCATGCAGGCGCGCTTTCACATGCGGTGCGAACGCGGTAGGGGCAGGGCATGTACGACTTCACGATCGACCAAAGCTCGAAGACCGAGCTCTACCGCGACCTCCTTTCGGCGCTCGATGCGCTGACCGATGGCGAACACGACGCCGTCGCCAATATGGCGAATGCCGCCGCGTTGATCTGGCAGTATCTGCCCGATCTTAACTGGGCGGGATTCTACAGGCTGGTCGGCGATACGCTCGTCGTCGGGCCGTTCCTCGGCAAGCCCGCCTGCATCCGCATCGCCATCGGCGACGGTGTGTGCGGCGCCGCCGCAAAGACGCGTACGACGCAGCTGGTCGAGGACGTTCACGCCTTTCCCGGCCATATCGCGTGCGACGCGGCGAGTCGGTCCGAACTGGTCGTGCCGATCGTCCATGACGGGCGGCTGATCGGCGTGCTCGATCTCGACAGCCCGAGCGCGGCGCGCTTCGATTCGGCCGATGCCGCGGGCTGCGAAGCGCTGATGGCGCTGCTCGCGCCGCGCATCGCGAGCTGATCCGAAACGGGACAGCCGTTAATCTAGAATCGCAGTGAGCGAAATGGTAGCTGACGGGTTAACACTTCGTACACACTTTGTGTGCGGCGCGGTTCCGGAGGCTTGACGATGCGACCCTTGATATTGGCCACACTGACGCTGGTCACTGCGTTTGGCGCGGGGCAGGCAGATGCGCAGCGCGTCCGTGGTGGGGCTGTTCCGGGGGCGCCGTATCCGGTGCCCAACGGAGCGATGCCCGCGCCGCCCGCGCCAATGCAGATGCAACCGCAGATGCAGCAGCAAATGCAGCGGCCGCCGATGAACGCGCCGCACCCGTCGTACAACGGCACGCGACCCGTCAACCGGCCCGATCGGCAACGCTGGGGCGGCGGCACCGGCGGCCATTGGCAGGGCGGCACCAACGCACCGGGCGGGTGGAACGCCTATCGCCAGCCGTCACGCGGCTATCGCCTGCCGCGGTATTGGTCTTCGCCGAACTTCTTCATCGGCGACTTTGCCGGTTACGGTCTGTCGGCTCCGCCCGCGGGCTATGGCTGGTATCGCTATTATGACGACGCCGTGCTGCTCGACTCGCGCGGTCGGGTCTATGATTCGGTCAATGGTCTGGACTGGGACGGCGGCTATGACGATGGCGGCTACGGCGCCGGCGGCTACGATCAGGCGGGTGGCTACGGCCGATCCTACCCGCCGCAGCGCCACCCCGCGCCGCTGCCGCCGATCGTCCAGAACGGCAACGTCACGACCTATTCGACCTCTTCTGGGTATGGCGGCGGATACGCCACGAGCTATGGCGGCGGTTATGCCTATCCGGGCGCGACCACCACGGTCGTGACGATCCAGTCGGCACCGATCGTGACCACGACGACGACCGAATATGTCGAAACCGTCCGCGAACGGCACGTCTATCGCGCCGCCCCGCGCAAGCGCTATTACCGTCCGGTGCGGCGCAAGCCCGTATGCCGCCCGGTCGAACAGCCCGTCCTGGGAAGCTGACCGGCCGCTACTTCGTGCGCGGCTCGGGTCCGGCAAAGCTCACCACGCTTTCCGACCCCTCCGCCGCGACAGCGCTCACGCCGACGAAGTGATCGTCGACGCTGATATCCTTGAGCACCGTGCTCGTCGCGCCGGCGGGCACGTCGCGTGAGGTCTGCCAGTCCTGCGTGTCGTTGCGGCGCCAGTGGACGCGGTACGTGCTGGCGCCGGGGACCGGCTGCCACTTCACCGTCGTGTCGAAGCTCAGCGCACCTGCGACCGTGACGCCATCGGGCGCGGCGGGGGCGGCGGCGAGGCGGCGGATCGTCGCGATGTTGATCGCGGTGACCTTGGCGAGATACGGGAAGTCCATCTTGTCGACCGTGTCGCCATACGGGATTCCGTTCTCGACGCGCACGTCCTGGTGCTGCTGCGTCCAATTCTCGGCGCCGACCGAAAAGCGCACCGCCGGATAGCCGAGCTTGAGGAACGGCTCGTGATCGCCGCCCCGCCCGAAGCGGTCGGGCCGGCGGTCGACGAACACGTCGAGCCCGCCGGGGATCGTGCCGGCGACACCGTCGATCGTCTTGGCGAGGCTGCGCGAGGGGCCGTCGTCTTCGCCGCCATTACCGCGCCGCGCGAGTTGCGCGGGGACATCCTCGATCGCGCGAATGCCTTCGGAAAAGACGCGGACGCGGTCGGCGACGCGGACGCCGTTCTGCCCCATCGTATTGCCGACGATATCGTTGTTGAGCATCGCCGAAACGGTCCAGCCGCGCGCCTTGGCGGTTTCCGCGAGCAGCGTGCCGCCGAACAGGCCCTGTTCCTCGCCCGAGAACACCGCATAGACGATCGTCGCGCGGAATTTTTCCTTCGACAGGATCCGCGCCGCCTCGAGCACGAGCGCAACCCCCGATGCGTCGTCGTTCGCGCCGGGCGCGTCGTGCGTCGCATCCATGCCGTCGCTGATTCGACTGTCGATATGTGCGCCGACGATGATCACGCGCTTGGGGTCGAGCCCGTGCTGGAAGCCGAGCACATCGACGACGTTGACGCCATTGGGAGCGCGCGCGTTGGTGAAGGTCCGCGCGATATTGGCGACGGTGATGCAGCCGTTGCAGCCATCGGCGATGCGCGTGAGTTCGCCACCCGTCCATGTCCGCGCCGCGCCGATCCCGCGCACCGGATCGTCGGGCGACGACAGCGTGTGGCGCGTGCCGAAGCTGACGAGTTTCTCGACCGTCGCCTTGAGACGTGCCGGGTCGGGCGCGGGGTGCGCTGCGTCCTTGGCGACGGCGGGTGTGGCAAGAATCGCGAGCATCGCGGCGGCGGTGGGAAGGGTGCGCATCGCCGCATCGTGGCGGGATCGCGGTATCGACGCAAGCCGCTCTGCCGTTCAACCTTCACCGGCATCCATGCGCGGCCGTTCGATTTACTGGCATACCGCATGGACCCCGGATCAAGTCCGGGGTGACGGGGTGCTGTATCAACTCAGCCGGTCGATCGCTTCGCGGTCGAGCGAGCCGGGGATGATCATCAGCGGGATCGGCAAGGCCGCGTCGGCGCCCGCGAAATGCGCGACCAAGGGCCCTGGCACCCCGCTCGCCGCCGCGGCGAGCACGAGCGCGGCGATATCGGGATTCGCGGCGATCATGTCGCGGATCACCTTCGGGCCTTCACCCTGTCGTACCGTCAAAGCCGGCTTGAGCCCCGATTCCTGCAGCAAGGTGCCCGCCGCTGCGGTGACGAGGCCCTCTGCGTGCTGGCGCGCTTCTTCCTCGATCGTCGCCTGGATGCCGGCGAACGCCGTGAATTCGGTCGGCGGGATCAGCGCGAGGATCTCGACCCCGCCCCCCGTCTTGACCGCGCGTCGTGCCGCGAAGCGCAATGCGATGCTGCTTTCTTGTGTCTCGTCGATCACGACCAGATAGGTCCGCATGGCGCTCGCTCTCCCCCCGCAGCGATATTGTGAGCGATAGGTGGGGCTAAGTAGCGCATCGTGCAAGCCATGGCCTTGACCATCCGCGCGCCGGGCGCGAGAGACGACCCCTACGGATTCGGTTAGATGAGGACGCGTTGATGCCGGTCGAAATCAAGATGCCCGCTCTTTCTCCAACGATGGAGGAAGGCACGCTGGCGAAGTGGCTGGTCAAGGAAGGCGATACCGTCAAGTCGGGCGACCTGATGGCCGAGATCGAAACCGACAAGGCGACGATGGAGTTCGAAGCCGTCGACGAAGGCACGATCGGAAAGATCCTCGTCGCCGAGGGGACCGACAACGTGAAGGTCGGCACCGTGATCGCGACGCTGCTCGCCGAGGGCGAGAGCGCTGGCGACACGACGCCTGCGCCCGCCGCGAAGGAATCCGAGCCAAAGCCGTCGCCGGTCGACCCCAACAAGACCGGCAGCGAAGCCAAGCCCGTCGAGCGCACGCCCGAACAGGCCGAGGATCACGGCAATCCGGCAGGCGGCGCTGCGCCCAAATCGGCTCCGGTTGCCCGCCAGGACGGCGATCGCGTCAAGGCGAGCCCACTCGCGCGCCGCATCGCTGCCGAGAAGAGCATCGATCTTGCGACGCTGCAGGGCTCGGGCCCGAACGGCCGGATCGTCCGCTCCGATCTCGAGGGGGCAAAGTCGGGCCATGCGCCGGCCGCTGCTGCCAGCGCACCCGCTGCGGAAACCGCAGCCCCGGCCCCCGTCGCCGCCGCCAAGCCCGCCGCGATCCCGGACATCCCGCACACCGCGGAAAAGCTCAGCAACGTGCGCAAGACGATCGCGCGCCGCCTGACCGAATCGAAGCAGACGGTTCCGCACATCTATCTCACGGTCGACATCCGTCTCGACGCGCTGCTCAAGCTGCGCGCCGAGATGAACAAGGGCCTCGAGGGCCGCGGCGTGAAGCTGTCGGTCAACGACCTGCTGATCAAGGCGCTCGCCGCCAGCTTGATCCAGGTGCCCAAGTGCAACGTGATGTTCACCCCCGACCAGCTGATCAGCTTCAGCCGCGCCGATATCTCGGTCGCGGTGTCGACCCCGTCGGGGCTTATCACGCCGATCATCAGCGGCGCCGACACCAAGGGCGTCGCGACGATCTCGGCCGAGATGAAGGACCTCGCCGCGCGCGCGCGCGACAACAAGCTCAAGCCCGAGGAATATCAGGGCGGCACCGCGTCGCTCAGCAACATGGGCATGTTCGGGATCAAGCAGTTCGAAGCGGTGATCAACCCGCCGCAGGGCATGATCATGGCGATCGGCGCGGGCGAGAAGCGCCCGTACATCATCGACGACGCGCTTGGTGTGGCGACGGTGATGTCGGCAACGGGCAGTTTCGACCATCGCGCGATCGACGGCGCTGACGGCGCGCAGCTGATGCAGGCGTTCAAGGCGCTGGTCGAATCGCCGCTGTCGATGCTGGCCTGATGATCGGCCGCCGGACCCTGATCGAGCTGCTGCACATCGCCGCCGGCGTGATCGGGGCGGCGGTGATCGCTTATGGCGCGGTCTGGGCGCTGCCGCACGCCGCGAGTCCGATCTGGGAAGTGGCGTTCGGCATGATGGCGGTGATCGTCTTCATGGGGGTTCGGCCGCTGCGCATGGCGTGGCGTGCCGACCGCAACCGTCACGATCCGGCGCTTCGCGACTGATCGCCGCGGCATGACCGATCGGCCCCCGACAACCGCACCGGCGATCCGCGCGACGGCGATGGCGTGCGACGCCAATCCGTACGGCAAGATCTTCGTCGGCTGGCTGATGGGCCAGATGGCGCTTGCCGCCGGTTCGGTCGCCTCGCGCCATTGCGGCGGACGCGCGCCCGTCGTCGCGGCGGACGGGTTCAGCTTCACCGCACCTGTCGATATCGGCGACGAGGTCTCGTTCCATGCCGAGATCGTCAAGACCGGGCGCAGCTCGATGACCGTCGCGGTGGATGTGTGGCGGCGCGACCGGCACAGTCCCGCCACGCAACGCGCCGCTCGCGGCACCTATATTCTTGTTTCGATGGGCGAGGACGACCGGCCGCGCCCGCTAGTGATAGAGGAATCCTCCCTTGGCTGACCAATTCGACCTCATCATCCTCGGTTCGGGCCCCGGCGGCTATGTCGCCGCGATCCGCGCGGCGCAGCTCGGTCTCAAGACCGCGATCGTCGAGCGCGAGCGCCTGGGCGGCATCTGCCTCAACTGGGGCTGCATCCCGACCAAGGCGCTGCTGCGGACCTCGGAAATCTATCACTACATGCAGAATGCCGAGAGCTACGGGCTCAAGGCGGACAACGTCTCCTTCGACCTCAACAAGGTCGTCGAGCGCAGCCGCAAGGTCGCGGGGCAGCTCAATGCCGGCGTCAAGGGGCTGATGAAGAAGAACAAGGTCACGGTGTACGAGGGCTTCGGCGCGATCACCGCGAAGGGCAAGCTGTCGGTCAAGCAGGGCGACAAGACGACCGAGCTCGAAGCCAAGCACATCATCATCGGCACCGGCGCGCGCGCGCGCGACCTGCCGTTCGCCAAGGCCGATGGCGAGCGGATCTGGACGTATCGCCATGCGATGGTTCCGCCCGAAATGCCGACCAAGCTGCTGGTCATCGGATCGGGTGCGATCGGCGTCGAATTCGCGAGCTTCTACAACGACATGGGCGCCGACGTGACGATCGTCGAAATGCTGCCGCGCATCCTCCCGGTCGAGGACGAGGAAGTCAGCGCGTTCATGGACAAGGCGCTGACCAAGCAGGGGATCAAACTGCTCGTCGGCACCGGTCTCGAGGCGCTGACGCCGAACGCCAAGGGCGTGACCGCCAAGATCAAGGGCAAGGACGGCACGGTCACGACCGAGGAGTTCAGCCATGCGATCGTCGCGATCGGAATCGTGCCCAATACCGAAAATATCGGGATCGAGGCGCTCGGCATCAAGACCGACCGCGGCCACATCGACGTCGACGGCTATGCGCGCACCAATGTCGAGGGCATCTATGCGATCGGCGACGTGACCGGCGCGCCGTGGCTCGCGCACAAGGCGAGCCATGAGGGCGTCGTCTGCGTCGAGGCGATCGCGGGGCTCAACCCGCACCCGTTCGAAAAGTGGAACATCCCGGGCTGCACCTATTCGCGCCCGCAGGTCGCAAGCGTCGGCCTGACCGAGGCGAAGGCCAAGGAAGCCGGTTACGAGCTCAAGGTCGGCAAGTTCCCGTTCATCGGCAACGGCAAGGCGATCGCGCTCGGCGAGGCCGAGGGCTTCGTCAAGACGGTGTTCGACGCCAAGACCGGCGAGCTGCTCGGCGCGCACATGGTCGGCGCCGAGGTGACCGAGCTGATCCAGGGCTATGTCGTCGCACGCCAGCTCGAAACGACCGAGGCCGAGCTGATGGAAACGGTGTTCGCGCATCCGACGCTCAGTGAGATGATGCACGAGAGCGTGCTCGGCGCGTACGGCCGCGCGATCCACATCTAAGCCAAGGAAATGCCCCGCAACGGGGGGGCGAGGGCAGCCAGTCGGCGCTTTACACTTATGCTGCGGCGCGTCATGCCCCCCTCATGACGCGCGCAACCGAGCAAAGGTCCACGCCGCCTCGCACCGACCGCGCGGCGGCCGCGAGGATCGGCGGGGCGACTTTGCTGCTGCTGCTTGGGTCGCTTGCGCTCTTCTGGCCAGGCATCGTGACCTACGACGGCATCGCGCAATTCGGGCAGGCGCTCGCCGGGCACTTCGAGGATTGGCATCCACCGATCATGGCGGGGCTGTGGCATGCGCTGCACGGGCTCGTTGGCGGCGGCGCGGCGCCGATGCTCGTGCTGCAGATGGTGCTCTATTGGGCGGGGTTTGGGGCGATTGCCGGAACGCTCGCGCGCGAAGAACGGCGGCATGCGGCGGTCGCCGTGCTGTGCATCGCGGGGCTGCCGCTGTTTCTCGGCTGGCAGGGCGTAGTGCTCAAGGACACGCAGATGCTCGGCGCGATGCTCGCTGCAGCAGGGATCTTTGGCTGGTGGCGGTTGCGGGGGGCGCGGCTGCCGGTCCTTGCTGGCGTGGCGGCGATCGTCTTGCTGGCCTATGCCACGTTGGTCCGCTCGAACGCGGTGTTCGCAACCGTGCCGCTCGTCGTGATGCTGTTCGGGCCGACGCGCTGGTGGGCGCGGGCGGTATTGACGCTGGCGGGCATCGTGGCTGTGCTTGGGCTCGCCCAGGCGATCAACCACGGCGTTCTTCGAGCGGCCGCGAGCGGAGTCGAGCGGACCGAGGCCTTTTATGACCTGTCGGCGATCGCGGCGCAGGATCCGGCGCAGGCCATCGGGCTGACCCGAGCCGAGGCGCGTACAGTGCTCGCGCGACACTGCGCCAAGCCGTTCTTCTGGGACCCGCTGGGAACCGCCGACCGCTGTGGCCCGACGCTCGAGCGCCTGCATGGTCTGACCGCCGGGCCGTTGTATCGGTTGCTCGCCGAAGCGATCGTGCGGCATCCGCTCGCTTATGCGACGCACCGGCTCGGCCACCTCAATTCGACCGAGCGCTGGATCGTCCCGGCAGGCTGGCCGAGCGCGGTGCCCCCGGGTGCGAGCGAAGCCAATCCGATCGGCTTGCACAGCCCCGGGCCCGCCGCGTCCCGCTGGCAAGTGCTCGCGCGGTGGAATGCCGAGCTCCCGCTTGGCTGGCCCGCCGCATGGCTGGCGCTGGCGGTGTGCGCGATCGTCGTCGCGCTGCGTCGCCCGCCGGCGCCGTTTCGCGATGTCGCGCTGGCGTTGCTGGGATCGGCGGTAGTGCTCGAGGCCAGCTTCACCGTCCTCAGCATTGCGTCGGACTTGCGCTATCACCTCTGGCCGATGGTCGCGACCGCGCTCGCGACGATCCTGTTATGGGCGCAGGCGCGCTGGTCGCGGCGCGCCGTGCTCGGGACAGGCGTCGCGCTGTCGCTGGTGATCGTCCCGGGAACCGTGGCGCGGCTGATACTCCCCGCAGCACCGACCTCCTACGCGGCATTGCTCCGCTAGGCGTCGCGGCCTCAGCCGGTCGTTGCGGTCGAGGTGAAGTGGACGACGTCGTCCATCGCGGTCGCCCGCACCGGAGGGGGCTCGAACGGGCTGACGGCGCCATCGGCGGTGATGTGCTTGAGATTTCCGTCCACCGACGCGCCGATCTCGATCGAGATCGTCTCATAATGCACATCGCCGATGATCCGGGCCGAGCGTTCGATCGTCAGCTGTCGCACCGCGACCGATCCCTCGATTGCGCCGCCGAGGCGGGCGCTCTCGGCGATCACCGCGCCGGCAATGCGGCTGTCCTGACCCTGGATCAGCGTCCCGCACTGGACGTCGCCGTCAACGCGGCCATCGATGTGGAGGTCGGCGCTCGCCGCGATATTGCCGGTGACGACGACATCGGCGCTGATCACCGAAAACGCGCCGCGCTTGCCGCTTCCCGATGGTATCGAATGGCCTGAAACGCCGCCGCCGCCATCGCGCGCCTTACCGTTGAAAATTGCCATCGTTCCCGCCCCCGACTGTCAAATTCGGCGGCGGCCTAGCACATCACGCGCGGCAGCGGCAGGGGGCGCGCTGCCACCGCCCACGCCATCGCAGGGTTGTCATTGGCGGCTCCGCGTTTGAGCACGGCCCGCGCCTGAAGCAGCGTCGCGCCGATCATCGCGATCGCCCCAAACGCCGCCGCGCCCACGCCGCCGGAGCAGGCGACCAGCATGCCGATCCCGACCAAGGCAGCGATGCGCCGGCGTGGTGCGCTGCGCTCAAGCAGCGCGGCGTGCAGCGCGAGTCCGCCAGCAAGCAGGAACGCGCTCGGATCGAGGCGAGGCAGGAGCATCGGGATCGCGAGCGCGCAGAGCAGCGCCCGCTCGCGCACTTCGGGAGGACGGAGCGGCTGGGTCGACGCCCATGCACCATAGGCCACCGCCGTGCCGAACGCGCTTGTCAGCGCCAGCCCGCCGAGCGGCAGCGTCCCGATCCACGGCAGCACCTGGAGGATCGTCCAAAGCGAAGGCGCGGCGGGGAGCGTGATCGGCGGCGGCAGCGCCAGGAACGGAGGAGCTGCGTGGGCGCGGGCCAGCAGCATCGCCAGCGCGAAGACCGGCGCAAGCGGCAGCAGCCGCCAGCGCACTCGCGCGCCGATGAGGACCGCCGCGACGAATGGCGCAAGGACCAGCGCGTTACGGTCGAACCCGACAGCCAGCCCATACCAGACGAGCATCGCGCCATAGTGACGCGCACCCGCCGCCGTGATCGCGACGAGGCACGCCGCCGGCCAGAACACCGCGCCATTGGCCACTACGCTGAGCGGCAGCAGCAACCACGCGGCCGCGCTCGGCGGCGGTATTCGCAGGGGAGGGGCGGGACGCAGCATGGTGTGTCTTTGCGCCGATCGGGTTGCCAGCGCGTTAAGGGTCTCCCGCCCGGCGATTTGCGCTCGGCGGATGGGGCGCTTAAGCTTCGCGTCTGCGCGCGGCACAGACCGCGGCAGAGGAGAGTCGGATGCCGCACCCCGTCAGCCACGTGCCAGCGCGACGTTCGCGCGACACTGTGCCGTGCCCGGCGCTCCGGTCGCACACCCTGTGGAAAGGACATCATCCCATGACCGACAAGATTCGCGACGCGTTCAACGAGACGATCGCCGAGCCCGCCAAGAAAGCCGGCGAGGCGATCAGAGACGCCGGCGGCAAGATGGCCGAGAGCGGGTCGGCAGTTGGGATCAAGATGCTCGATCAGGCCGAGGCCAATGCCCGCGAGGCGTTCGCCGCGATGCGCGCCGCCGCAGGTGCAAAGGATTTGTCCGAAGTGATGAAGATCCAGGGCGACTTCCTGCGCGACCAAGGCCAGCGCAGCATGGCGCAGGCGCGCGAAATGGGCGAAGTCATCCTGCAATTCGGCCGCGAAGCGGTCGGTGCGGTGCGCGGCGACAAATAGCCCGCCGCTGGCGCCCGTCGCTCAGCGTGCGGGCGCGGCGGTGCGCACGATGTCGTGGCTCAGGATCGCGACATCGTGCGTGTTGCCGGCGCGGTCGCGCACCTGGTCCCTGAGCAGCGCTTCGGCGCGAAAGCCGAGGCTTTCGAACAGCATGACCGATCCGATCTGATCGGGCGTCATGTGTGCGGTGATCTTCTCGAGCCGGCGTTCGAGCGCGATCGAGTATATCCCTTCGAGCAGATCGCGGCCCAGCCCGGCGCCGCGCTTGCCCGGCGCGACGAGCAGCCGGATCTCGCCGACATGCGCGCTCCAGCTGAGCGGATCGCGGACCAGCGCGGCGGTTCCGACGAATGTGCCGCCATCTTCGGCGATGAGACTGTCGATATAGCCTTCGTCGATCGCCGCGACCCAGGCGGCGATGACGCGCGGATGGCGCAGGTCGCGGCCGAGGAAAAGCAAGTCATGCTCGGGCAGCGTCTCGGCAAAGGCGAGCATCGCCGCCGCGTCCTTGGGCTCGAACCGCCGGATGTGATAGCCCATCTTGATCACTCCCCGGCGCGTCGATCCAAGAATCATTCTGGTCTAAGCCGCTGTGCTGCCATGCGCGCTTCGGCTTGTCACGCGCTCGTTCGGGCGCTGGGTGGCAATCGCTATGGCTGGGTCAATTTCGGCCCCGCCGCAGTCACTTCGAGTGTCGAATCGCCGCCGAGCGTGCGGTACAACGTCACCAGATTGCTGGCCTGGGTCAGCTGCGCGGTGACGAGGCTGCGCTGCGAGGAATAAAGCGATTGCTGTGCCGTCAGGCTTTGGAGGAAGGTGTCGATCCCGCCGCGGTAGCGCGCGTCGGACAGGCGGTAATTGTCGGTCGAGGCGGCGGTCAGCGCGCGTTGCGCATTGAGCTGCGCAGTGATCGTTCCGCGCCGGGCGAGCGCATCGGCGACTTCGCTGAACGCTGTCTGGATCGCCTTCTCATAGGTCGCCAGCGCATAATCGCGTTGCGCGCGCGATTGCACGACACCGGCGCGGCCGGCGCCGGCCCGGAAGATCGGATAGCTCGCACTCGGCGCGACCGAATAGTTGAACGCGCCGCCAGTGAACAGATTGCCGAGCGAGCTGCTCGCGAGCCCCGCGAGCGCGGTGAGCGAGATCGTCGGGAACAGGGCAGCGCGCGCGGCACCGATCTCGGCGTTGCTCGCGCGCAGTTCATACTCTGCCTGAACGACGTCGGGGCGGCGCAGCAGGATGCTCGAATTGAGCCCGGCAGGAAGCTCGGCAATCGTCGGCGCGGCTTCCTCGATCGATGCGGGGAGCAGGGCCGGATCGACCGGCGCGCCGACCAGCAGCTGGAGCGCGTTGACATCCTGCGCAACCGCCGTGGTTTGCGTGGCGAGATCCGACAAGGCGGTCTGCTGCACGATCTGCGCCTGGGCGAGGTCGGTCCGCGGGGCGATGCCGCCGTCGAGCCGTAATTTTGTCAGTGCCACGCTGCGGGCCGATAGCGCCGCGGTCTCGCGCGCGATCTTGAGCAAGCTGACGTCCGACGCATAGGTCAGCCACGCCGTGGCAATGTCTCCGACCAGCGTCAGGCGTGTCGCGCGCGCCGTCGCCTCGCTGCCGAAATAGCGATTCTGCGCGGCGGTGGTCAGCGAGCGGACCCGCCCGAACAGGTCGATCTCGAACGCGGTGATGCCGAGGCTGGCCGAAAAGGTGTTGGTCGCGCCGCCGCTCGTCGTGATCGTGCCGGTGGAGCCCGTGCCGGTGTTGCCGGTGCCGGTTCCAGTCCCGGTCCCGTTTGCAGTGTTCGACACACCGCGCGTCCCGTTGTCGCGGCGCGTATAGCCCGCCGAACCGCCGATTTCGGGCATCAATTCCGCGCGCTGGATGCGGTATTGCGCGCGCGCGATCGCGATGTTGGCCGCGGCGGCGCGAAGGTCGCGGTTGTTGACGAGCGCTTGCTCGATCACTTTCTGCAAACGCGGATCGCGGAAGATGTCGCGATAGCTGACGCTCGGCAGCGTCGCCTCACTCTGCGCGAGATAGGCGTCGCCGACCGGCCAGCTCGGCGGGACCGGCAGCGCAGGCTCGACATATTTGGGCGCCAGCGAACACGCCGACAGCGCGGCGAGCGAGACGAGCGAGACAGTCTTGCGGATCATGCGGTCGCCTCGCCCTGGCCGGAAGGACGCGTTGGGGGCGTCTCGTCGGCAGGCTTGTGTTCGTGGTGGAGCTTTTGCGAGATGCCGCGTGCGCCGCGACGGATCATCACGAAGAACAACGGGATGTAGAAGATCGCGAGGATCGTCGCGGTCAGCATCCCGCCGATCACCGCGGTGCCGATCGCGACGCGGCTGTTCGCGCCGGCGCCGGTCGAGATCGCCAGCGGCAGCACGCCGAAGATGAAGGCAAAGCTCGTCATCAGGATCGGGCGCAGTCGGATCCGCGCCGCCTCGAGCGCAGCATCGATCACGCGCTTGCCCGACTTCTCGGCTTGCTCGGCGAACTCGATCATCAGGATCGCGTTCTTCGCCGCCAGGCCCATCGTCGTCAGCAGCCCAATCTGGAGATAGACGTCGTTCTGCAGACCACGGAGCGTCACGGCGAACACCGCGCCGACCAGGCCAAGCGGAATGATGAGCAACACCGCGATCGGGATCGACCAGCTCTCATAGAGCGCGGCGAGACACAGGAACACGACGAGCAGCGAGATCCCGTACAGGAATGGCGCCTGGCCCGACGACAGCCGCTCCTGATACGACAGGCCGCTCCACGCAACGCTCGTGCCGGGATACTGCGCAGCGAGTTGGGTCATCTTCTCCATCGCGGTGCCCGAGCTCTGCCCCGGCGCGGCCTGACCCGAGAATTCGTACGACGAAATCCCCTGGAAGCGCGCGAGCGAGGGGGCCGCGGTGCTCCAGCTCGTCGTGGCGAAGGCCGAGAAGGGGGTCATCGCGCCGGTCGAGCCGCGGACATACCATTGTGCGAGATCGTCGGGCGACGAGCGGTACGGTGCGTCGCCCTGGACGTAGACGCGCTTGACGCGACCACGGTCGTTGAAATCGTTGACATAGCTGCCACCCCACGCCGTCGAGAGCGTCGAGTTGACGTTCGCTTGGGTGAGCCCGAGCGTGCTGAGCTTCTGCGCGTCGAGATTGACCTGTAGCGTCGGCTGGTCATCGAGGTCGGTCGGGCGCACCGCCGCGAGCGTCTTGTCGGCGCGTGCCGCCGCCAGCAATTTGTCGCGCGCCGCCTTGAATTCGTCACGGCTCAGGCCGCCCGAATTGAGCAGTTCCATCGTGAAGCCGGTCGACTGGCCGAGCCCGCGCACCGGCGAGGGAACGGTCGCGTAGAATTCGACGTCGCGCAGACCGCTCAGCGCCTTGGTCGCGCGCCCGGTGATCGCCTCGGCACCATTTTCGACGCCGCTGCGATCGGCCCAATCCTTGAACGCGATGAAGCCGCGCCCGGCATTCTGCCCGCCCGACCCGCCGCCGCCGCCGGCGACGGTCAGATAGCCGGCAACGTTCTTGGCCTCGGGGCCGGCAAAATACTTCTCGATCTCGAGCTGCGCCTTGCGCGTCGAATTGAGCGTCGCGCCTGGCGCGAGATTGTACTGGATCTGCGCGATGCCCTGGTCCTCGTTGGGGAGGAAGCCCGTCGGCAAGCGCAGGAACAAGATCGCGAGGATTGCGATGACGCCGGCATAGATCAGCACGAACAGCCATTTGCGATCGATCACCGTGCTGACGGCGGTGCCGTAGCGATCGATCGTCTTGTCGAAGCCGGTGTTGAACCAGTCCTTGGCCGGCTGCGTCTTGCGCGCGAGCCAGCCGTCCTGCTTCATGTCCTGCTTGCGCTTGAGCAGCGTTGCGGTCAGCGCCGGGGTCAGCACCAGTGCGACGACGACCGAGAGCACCATCGCCGAGACGATCGTCACCGAGAACTGGCGATAGATCACGCCGGTCGATCCGCCGAAGAACGCCATCGGCAGGAACACCGCCGACAGCACGAGCGCGATCGCGATCAGCGCGACGGTGATCTCGTTCATCGACTGGATCGTCGCATCGCGCGGCGACATGTCGGGATTCTCTTCCATCAAGCGCTCGACATTCTCGACCACGACGATCGCATCGTCGACGAGCAGACCGATCGCGAGCACGAGCCCGAACAGCGTCAGCGTGTTGATCGAGAAGCCGGCAAGCGAGAAGATGCCGAAGGTGCCGAGCAGCACCACCGGCACCGCGATCGTCGGGATCAGCGTCGCGCGCCAGTTCTGCAGGAACACGAACATGACGACGACGACGAGCAGGATCGCCTCGAACAGCGTCTTCTCGACTTCCTCGACCGACAGCTTGATGAACGAGGTCGAATCCTGCGGGAAGCTGTAGGCATAGCCGTTGGGGAAGGCCTTCGAGGATCGCTCGATTTCGGCCTTGACCAGTTCGGCCGTGCTCAGTGCGTCGGCGCCCGGCGCGAGGCTCACCGCGATGCCGGCGCCCGGATGGCCGTTGACGCGGCTGGTGACGTTGTAGCTTTCGGCGCCAAGCTCGATCCGCGCGACATCCGACAGATGCACCGAGGAGCCATCGGGCTGCGTCTTGACGACGATCGCGCGGAACTGCTCGGGGGTCGACAGACGCGTCTGCGAGGTCACGGTCGCATCGAGCACTTGCTCGGCGGTGTTGGGGACGCCGCCGATTTCGCCCGCGGCGACTTCGGCGTTCTGCGCGGTGATCGCGGTGGTGATATCGCTCGGGATCAGGCTGTAGCTGGCGAGCTTGTTGGGATCGAGCCAGATGCGCATCGCATATTGCGCGCCGAACACGTTGATGTCGCCGACACCCTTGATGCGGCCGATCGTGTCCTGCAGGTTCGAGACCAGATAGTCCGACACGTCCTGGTTGGTCGTCCGGTTGGTCGTGTCATAGATCGCGGCGATCAGCAGGAAGTCGGGGTTCGACTTGGTTACCGTCAGACCTTGCTGCTGGACCTGTTGCGGCAAGCGCGACAGGGCCTGCTGCACCTTGTTCTGCACCTGCACCTGCGCGATGTCGGGATCGGTCCCCTTGTCGAAGGTCGCCGTGATCGTCACTTGGCCGCGCGATGATGAACTCGTGGCGAAGTAGAGCAAGCCGTCGATCCCGGTGAGCTGCTGCTCGATGACCTGCGCGACCGAATTCTCGAGCGTCGCCGCCGACGCGCCGGGATAGGTCGCGCGGATGTTGACCTGTGGCGGCGCGATGTCCGGAAACTGCTCGACCGGCAGCGTGTAGATCGCACCGACGCCCGCGAGCATAATGATGATGGCAACGACCCAGGCGAAGATCGGCCGGTCGATGAAGATGCGAGAGATCACAGGGCGGACTCAGTTCTTCTGGACGGCTGCATCACCCGTCTTGGGCGACTTGATCGTTTGCGGCGCGCTTGCGGCAACGGGCCTGATGGTCTGGTTGACCTTCACCTTGCCGACGCCTTGCGTAATGATCTTGTCGCCAGGGTTGAGGCCGGTGGTGACGATCCAGTTGGTACCCTGCGTCGCCGTCGCGGTGATCGGGCGCTGGACGGCCTTGTAGCCACCCTTGCCGTCGGCGCCGACGACATAGACCGTCGCCTCGCCCTTGGGCGTGCGAGAAACCGCTTGCTGCGGAACGAGGAAGGCGTTCGGATTGATCGACTGCGCAAAGCGCGCGCGGACGAACATGCCGGGCAGCAACAGCCCCTTGGGATTGGGGAAGCGTGCGCGCAGCGTCACCGTGCCGGTTGCCGCATCGACCACGACTTCGGAGAATTCGACGTCGCCGCTGAGCCCGTAATCCGAGCCATCCTCCAGCTTGAGCTGGACATTCGCGCGGGTCGCCACCGATCCCCCCGATGCGAGCGCGCGGCGGAGCCGCAACAGGTCTGCGCTGGCCTGCTGAATGTCGACATAGATCGGATCGAGCTTCTGGATCGTCGCCAGCGGGTCGGTCTGGCTCGCGGTGACGAGCGCGCCGACGGTGTAGAGCGAGCGCCCGATCCGCCCGGTGATCGGCGCGGGTACGGTCGTGAAGCGCAAATTGATCTTGGCGGTGTCGAGCGCCGCCCTGGTCTGCGAGACCGTCGCGGCGGCCTGGCGTGCGGCGGCGGCGGCGTCGGTGTAATCCTGCTTGGCGACCGCTTGCATGTCGGCGAGCGGCTTGTACCGATCGGCCTTGACGCGCGTCGCCTCGGCATTGGCGATCGCGCTCGCGACGTTCGCGTTCGCCTGGTTTGCAGACGCGCGGTAGAGACTCGGGTCGATCTGATAGAGCGGCTGCCCCTGACGGACGAGCGCACCTTCGGTGAAGAAGCGGCGACGGATCAGGCCGGTAACCTGCGGGCGGACTTCCGAACTCTGATAGGCGGCGGTGCGGCCGGCGAGTTCGGTCACCAGCGGGACGCTGCTCGGCTGGATGACGATATAACCGACTTCGGGGGGACCCTTGGGGGCGCCACGGCCGCTCTTCTCCTGTTTTGCGCTGCCGCAGCCCGTCAGCAGAAGCGCCGATGCACCGATGACGATCATCGAGCGCAGGGAAGAAAACTCAGCCGCCATTGTGTCCACCGCTCTCAAGGCTGTTCCCGCACGGTGGATACCCTACGGAACGGTCGCCAAACGCTGCCTAGTAGCGATTGTTCCGGGGGCTTATCAACTGTCCCGGTACGGCCACAATTCAACCATTACCGAACCCTATGCGCATTACCGCAGCTTCGCGATGGTCAGTCCGTCGGCCTTGGCACGGTCCTTGGTCGATTCTTCGCTGCGCTTGAGCGCCTTGGAGATCGCCTTGAGCGCCATGCCCTTTTTGGCCAGCGTGTGCAGCTTCTGGATCTCGTCGGTCGTCCAGGGCTGCCGATGGCGTTCGAATCGCTCTTCACTCATTGGGCTGTCCTACGGCAGCCCCGATCGAAGTTCCAGCCATGCGCGCCTTCGACATACTCTTGCGACATAAGCACGCTAGCCGACGGGAAAGACATTTTGGGGCTACGATGATCCGCACAACAAAACTGCTTACGCTCGCGCTCGCGGCGACCCCGGCGTTCGCCTCGGCGCAACAGGCGACGACCAAAAGCACGACCAAGCAGGCGCCAGCAGCGGCACCGGCGGCGGCGCCCGACGATAGCGAGGACGGCCCCGATATCGTCGTGCGCGGGGCAAGGCAGCCTGGTTCGGTGATCGGCGACATTCCGCCCGAACAGCAGCTCAGCCCCGCAGACATCCGCTCGTACGGGGTCAGCTCGATCACCGAGTTGCTGACCGAACTCGCGCCGCAGATCCGCAGCGATCGCGGCGGCGGCGGTGCGCCCGTCATTTTGCTCGATGGCAAGCGGATCTCGGGTTTTGCTGAAATCCGCGATCTGCCGACCGAGGCGATCGCGCGCGTCGACATCCTGCCAGAGGAAGTCGCGCTCAAATATGGCTACACCGCCGACCAGAAGGTGGTGAACTTCGTCCTGCGCCGCCGCTTCCGCGCGGCGACGGTCGAGCTGTCGGACAAGCTCGCCACCGAAGGCGGGCGAAACGCGCCGCAGGGGGAACTCGACTTGCTCCAGATCGCCAATAAGGGGCGGGTCAATCTTCACCTCGAATATCAGCCGGTCGAGGCGCTGACCGAGAGCGAACGCAGCATCCTCCCGACTGTCCGTCCGACGATTCCAGGCGCGACCACCGTGGCGACCGATCCGACCGACCAGCGGCCGTTTCGCACGTTGCTGCCCTCGGGCCGCACGTTCAACGCGAACTCGACCTACGCGCGCAGCTTTGGCGCGGTTTCGGGAACGCTGAACGGGACGCTTTCGGCGAGCAACACGACCGGACTGCAAGGGTTGCCAAGCACGACGCTCATCGTTCCGGCGGGCAATCCTTTTTCGGCCAGCGCGGTGACGGTCAGTCGAACGCTGGGAGGGGACTTCTCGCCGCTCAAGCAACGCACTTCAGCGATCGCGGCGCACCTGGGCACGACGTTCAACGGCGCGATCAGCACGGCGTGGCAATGGTCGGTGACGGGCACCTATGACCATTCCGAATCGAAGACTTTTACCGATGCGGGGCTCGACGCGACCGCGTTCAACGCGCGGCTCGCGGCCAATGACCCGACCGCGAATCCGTTCAACGCGCTTGGTGCCTCGCAGATCGGGACGCGCGCGACGACGCGCGGCTATTCGACCTCCGACGAGGGGAAGCTCGACGTGCTGCTCAACGGCACGATTTTCAAGCTGCCCGCGGGCGAGGTTTCAACGAGCGTCCATCTCGGCGGCGACATCAGCAGCTTCAATAGCCGCTCGTATCGGGCCGGGCTGACCTCGACCGGCGCGGTGACACGCAATATCGTCAATGGCCAGCTCAACGTCGACGTGCCGCTGACCAGCCGCGCGAAGGACGTCCTCGCGGCGATCGGCACGCTCTCGGTCAACGGCAATGTCGCGGTCAACCACCTCTCCGATTTCGGGACGCTGACGACGCTTGGCTACGGGCTCAACTGGTCGCCGATCGTGCCGCTGCGGATTATCGCATCGGCGACGATGCAGGATACCGCGCCGAGCGCGACGCAGCTCGGCAATCCGCAGATCGTCACGCCCAACGTGCCGGTTTTCGACTATGTGCTCGGGCAGAATGCGAGCGTCACGACGGTTTCGGGTGGCAACCCCAATCTGATCGCGAGCAACAGCCACACCTACAAGCTCAGCGCGACGGTCAAGCCGTGGAGCACGAAGGACCTGTCGCTCACCGCGACATATATCGACGCACGGATCGAAAATCCGATCGCCGCCTTCCCGACCGCGACCGCTGCGATCGAAACGGCCTTCCCGTCGCGCTTCACGCGTGTGCGCGATGCCAATGGCGATCTGGTGCTGACCCAGCTCGACACGCGACCGATCAATTTCGCGCAGAGCAGCCGCTCCGAGCTGCGCTGGGGGATCAATTTCTCGATGGCGCTCAAGTCGAAGCTGCAAAAACAGATCGAAGCGTGGCGCGCTGGGACGGGGCTGAACCCGTTTGCCGGGATCAAGATTCCCGACAGCGTACAACGCCAGATCGCGCAAGCGCGAGCGGAGCGCGGCGGGGGTGCCGGCGGACCTGGTGGTCCAGGTGGTCCAGGCGGTCCTGGTGGTCCCGGCGGCCCCGGCGGCGGGCGTGGCGGCTTTGGCGGCTTCGGGGGTGGTGGCCGTGGCGGCGGCGGCGGGCGGCTGCAGTTCGCGCTTTACCACACGTGGCACTTCAGCGAGCGCGTGCTCGTCCAGCGGGGTGGCCCGGCGCTCGACCTCTTGAAAGGCGACGCGATCGGCTCGAACGGCGGGCAACCGCGCCACGAGCTCGAGGGGCAGGCGGGCTACAGCAACAACGGCATCGGCGTGCGCCTGTCGGCGAATTGGCAAAGCGCGACCGACGTCAACGGCGGAACGCTCGGCAACCCGCAGAATCTGCATTTCTCGTCGCTCGGTACGCTCGGCGTGCGGTTGTTCGGGGATCTCGGGCAGCGGCTCGATCTGGTCAAGGCACACCCGTGGATGCGCGGGATGCGCGTCGCGCTGGCGGTCGACAATCTGTTCGACACGCGCCAGCGCGTGACCAATGCGAGCGGGACGACGCCGGTCGCCTATCAGCCCGATTATCTCAATCCGCTCGGGCGCACGGTGCGCATTTCGATCCGCAAGCTGTTCCTCTGACGCGAGGCACGCTTCGGTAGCGATCGGCCCGGGCGCGCCTCTTGCGCCCGGGTCGCGCTGCGGCGACAAGCGGGCGATGGCATCGCCCGATTTCTCGCTGCTCACCAAGCGCCGCTTTGCGCCGCTGTTCGTCGTCCAGTTCCTCGGCGCGTTCAACGATAATGTGCTCAAGTTCGCGCTGCTGTTCCTCGCCAATTTCGGGGTGCATCGCACGGGTCTCAGCGGCGAGATGCTCGCGACGGTCTCGACCGGCATCTTCATCCTGCCCTATTTCCTGTTCTCGGCGATCGGCGGGCAAACCGCCGATGCGATCGACAAGCGCATCCTGATCCGCTGGATAAAGGCCGCCGAGATCGCGATCATGGCGGTCGCTCTGGTCGGCTTTGCGACCGGGTCGATCGCGACCCTGCTCGTCTGCCTGTTCCTGATGGGGCTGCACTCGACGATCTTCGGCCCGGTCAAATATTCGATCCTGCCGCAGCATCTCGGTCACCACGAAATGATGGGCGGCACCGGGCTGATCGAGGCGGGCACCTTCCTCGCGATCCTCGGGGGGCAGTTGCTCGCGGGCGTGCTCGCGCCGTGGGAGGCAGGGCTTGCCGCGACCGGGCTCGCCTGCGTCGGGTTCGCCGCGAGCCTTGCGATCCCGCCGGCACCGCCGTCGGGCAAGCAGCACCGCATCGACTGGAACGTCTTCCGCGGCACCGCGGACATCCTGCGCACTGCGCGCCGCGACCGGCTTGTCGTCCTGTCGATCCTGGGGATCAGCTGGTTCTTCGCCGCGGGGGCGGTCTTGGTTTCCGAATTCGCGCCGCTCGTCAGCGGTACACTCGGGGGATCGAAGGCGGTGGTGACGCTATTCCTGCTCGTCTTCTCGACCGCGATTGCGATCGGCTCGCTGACCGTCAACCGCTTGCTGCGGGGCGAGGTCTCGGCGCGTTACGTGCCGCTGTCGGCGGCGGTGATGGGCGGGTGCATGATCGACCTGTGGGCATCGACGCACGGCTTCCAGGTGCGCGCGGCGGGGCTCGATATCGCGCACTTCTTCGCCGCGGCCGGGAGCTGGCATATCTTGATCGGGCTCGCGGGCATTTCGTTCGCGGGCGGGATGTTCATCGTGCCGCTCTACGCGATCCTCTCGACCGCGACGCCGGCGGCCGAACGCTCGCGCGTGATCGCGGCGAACAACATCGCTAACTCGATCGTCACCGTGCTGGTGGTGATCGTCGCGACCGCGATGATCGCGCTCGGCAGCGATGTGCCGGGGGTGATCGGGATGCTCGGTGTGGCGACCTTGGGCGTGGCGCTCGTGCTGCGCGGCATGCCGCGGCGGGGGATCCTCTGACCGGGCCGGCGGTTGACGCAACCGGGCGTAGCCGTAAGGGATTGGCGACCGTCTCGAGGAGTGCCCCATGAAAACCCGCGCCGCCGTCGCCTTTGCCGCCAAGCAACCGCTCGAGATCGTCGAGCTCGACCTCGAAGGCCCCAAGGCGGGCGAAGTGCTGGTCGAGATCATGGCGACCGGGATCTGCCACACCGATGCGTACACGCTCGACGGGCTCGACAGCGAAGGGCTGTTCCCGAGCGTACTCGGCCATGAAGGCGCCGGAATCGTGCGCGAAGTCGGACCGGGCGTGACGAGCGTGAAGCCGGGCGATCACGTCATCCCGCTCTACACCCCCGAATGCCGCCAGTGTAAGTCGTGCCTCAGCGGCAAGACCAACCTGTGCACCGCGATCCGCGCGACGCAAGGCAAGGGGCTGATGCCCGACGGCACCTCGCGCTTCTCGTACAAGGGCGAGACGATCTTCCACTACATGGGCTGCTCGACCTTTTCGAACTTCACCGTGCTCCCCGAAATCGCGGTCGCGAAGATCCGCGAGGACGCGCCGTTCAAGACGAGCTGCTACATCGGCTGCGGGGTGACGACGGGCGTCGGCGCGGTGGTCAACACCGCCAATGTCCAGGTCGGCGACAATATCATCGTGTTCGGGCTCGGCGGGATCGGCCTGAACGTGCTGCAGGGCGCGCGGATGGCGGGCGCGAACATGATCGTCGGCGTCGACATCAACCCTGATCGCGAGGAATGGGGCCGCAGGTTCGGCATGACGCATTTCGTCAATCCGAAGGACGTCGGCGATCTCGTCGCGCACCTCGTTGCGCTGACCGATGGCGGGGCGGACTATACGTTCGATTGCACCGGCAACACGACGGTAATGCGGCAGGCGCTCGAGGCGTGCCACCGCGGGTGGGGCACGTCGATCATCATCGGCGTGGCCGAAGCGGGCAAGGAAATCAGTACGCGCCCGTTCCAGCTCGTCACCGGGCGCAACTGGCGCGGTACCGCGTTCGGCGGCGCGAAGGGGCGGACCGACGTGCCGAAGATCGTCGATTGGTACATGAACGGCAAGATCGAGATCGACCCGATGATCACGCACGTCCTCAGCCTCGAGGAGATCAATACGGGCTTCGAGCTGATGCACGCCGGCGAAAGCATCCGTAGCGTGGTCGTTTACTGATCGACCACCGCTATTCCGGCGTAGCCGCTGATGAAAGCGGCCCGGTATTGGGGATTAACGATTCAGAAACCGCGATCCAATAGCGCCGATCATGGGTGAGGTTGCCGGAGTATAGGCATGCGTTTTTATCAAGCCACGCGGTTTCTGTTTCCGCGTAATTTCCAGTTCCGCATGTTCAGCATCTGCTTTGGCGCGGTGCATTTGCCGATCATCGTCTTCTGCGTGAGCGAGTTGGTGCTGGCGCGGTGGGATTGGCGCCTTTTCGCGGCATTGCTCGTCGCGACGCTGGTCGGGACGGTCACCGCGATCGTCGCGCTGCGCGGGCTGCTCGCGCCGGTGGCGCATGCGACCGATTTGCTGCAGTCGTTGCAACGCGGCGAGCCCGTCCCGCCGGTGCCGACGGGCGGCGATGATCTGGTAGGGGCCTTGCTCGCCTCGGTCGCGCGCGCTTCGGCGGAAACCCATGCGCGCGTCGAGCGGCTGGCCGATGCCGCCGAAAAGGACGTGTTGACCGGGCTGCGCAACCGCCGAGGTTTCATGGACGCGATCGCACCGGTGTTGCGCGACGACCGCAATTCGGTGGTCGCGGTGCTCGACCTCGATCATTTCAAGGCGGTCAATGATCGTCATGGTCATGACGAGGGCGACCGTGTCCTGGTCGAGTTCGCCAAGCGGCTGCAGACCGAATTGCGCCGATCGGATCTTCCCGCGCGCTGGGGCGGCGAGGAATTTGCGATCCTGCTGCCCGACACCGCGCTCGACGAAGCGACCGAGATCGTCGAACGGCTGCGCGCCTCGCTCCATCGCGACGAAATCGGCCATCGCGGCGGCGACGCGCTGACCTTTTCGTGCGGGCTCGCCGTCGTGCGCGACTACGCGTCGCTCAAATCGGCGATGCTTCGCGCCGACAGCGCCTTATACGATGCCAAGCGTTCGGGCCGGGATCGCGTAAGAAGCGTGGCGTAAGGTGCGCCCGGACTTAGTGCGCGAGGAATAGCGGGAGGTAGGCTGTGCATGAGCAAAGCACGCTTCGTACCTCCGAACAGCGCTTCGGCGACGCGCCGAGGGCCACCCATCCCGCTTTAACCCGCATAACACCGTTGGAGCAGCTTGCGCTCAGCCACGCCTGACGTTCAGTCGAGCCCGCCGCCCCGGACGTTGCTGCCAGCGAACCGCGCCGTTTATGCGAAACCGCTGCCGATCGTTCGGATCGCCTGCGGTCTTTTGGCCCGCAAGCGTGGATCACGCGTGCGGCGGAGCGTCTTCATCGTCGGTCGGCAGATGGAATTCGTGCCACATACCGTTGAGGATGCCGAAGCCGACCGCGAGGCCGAGACCCAAGACCCAAGTGAAATACCACATCGTCTAGTCCTTTCGGGATCAGTAGAAATCGGGGTTGGTGGCGACGTCGGCGGTCGTGACGCGGCCCCACATCACCTTGAACGCCCAGCTCGTGTAGAGCAGCACGATCGGCAGCAGGATCGCGGTGACGAACAGCATGAGCCCGAGCGTCGCCGGGGTCGATGAGGCGTTCCACACCGTCAGACTCGAATGCGGATCGATGCTCGAGGGCAGGATATAGGGGAACATCGACAGGCCGACGGTCGCGATGATCCCGGTGATCGCCAGCGCCGAACCGCCGAACGAGCTCTTCTCGGCGCCCACGGTAATACCGACGAACGCCAGCACCGCGCCGCCGATGCCGAGCACTGGCGCGATCAGCATCCAGCGATGCAGCGCGTAATTGCCGATCCAGGCACCCGCGAGATGCTGCGTCGTGGTGCGCAGCGGGTTCGACTGGCCGAGCGGATCGGCCACCGACTGCATGTGATAACCGATGTCGCCGAACGCGACGTACAATCCGCCCCCGGCAAACAGCAGCAGCGTCAGGATTGCGGCAACCGCGCCGAAGCTGCGCGCGCGCCGATGGACGGGGCCGCCACGCTCGACCTTGAAGGTCAGCCACGTCGCGCCGTGGAGCGCGAGCATCGCGACCGAGAGCAGCCCGCACAGCAAGGCAAACGGCGTGAACAGGCCGAGCAAGCCGCCTTCGTAGAACGACCGCAAGTCGCTATCGAGCCGGAACGGCGCCCCGAGCAGGACATTGCCGACCGCGACGCCGAACACCAGGGCGGGGACGAAACCGCCGACGAACAACGCCCAGTCCCACCGGCTGCGCCACGCCGCGTCGGGGCGCTTCGAGCGATATTTGAAGCCGACCGGGCGCAGGATCAGCGCGGCGAGCAGCAGGAACATCGCGAGGTAGAAACCCGAGAAGCTGACCGCATAGACGAACGGCCACGCCGCGAAGATCGCGCCGCCGCCGGTGATGAACCACACCTGGTTGCCCTCCCAGGTCGGGCCGACCGAATTGATCACCATCCGCCGCTCGGCATCGTTGCGCGCGACGAACGGGAGCAAGCTGGCGACGCCAAGATCGAAGCCGTCGGTGACCGCAAAGCCGATCAGCAGCACGCCGAGCAGCGCCCACCAGATCACGCGCAGCGTTTCATAATCGAACATTGTCCGTCCTTTCGGTTCAGGCGGCGACGGGGAGAATGGGAACCACGACGGTATCGCTCTGGTCGGGCACGGGATCGTCGACATGCTCGAACGGGCCCTTGCGGATCGCCGCGATCATCAAGCGGACTTCGATCACCGCGAGCGCGCCGTAGAGCACGGTGAAGCCGATGATCGTCGTCCACAACGCCGCGACGCTCAGCGTCGAGGTGGCGAGGAAGGTCGGCAACACGCCTTCGATCGCCCAGGGCTGACGGCCGATCTCGGCGAGCATCCAGCCAAGCTCAATCGCGATCCACGGCAGCGGGATCGAATAGAGCGCGATCCGCAGGAACCAGCGCGTGCTGTCGTGGCGGCGCAGGCTCGCCAGCACGAACGCGGTGGCGAACAGCGCGATCATGTAGAAGCCGATGAACGCCATCGCGCGGAAGCTCCAGAACATCAGCGGGACGTTCGGGACGACGTCCCATGCAGTCGCCGCAATCAGCTGCGGGCTTGCCTGGCGGGGATCGGCGACGTGCGCCTTAAGGAGCAAGGCATAGCCGAGATCGCGCTTGTGGAGCTCGAACCGTGTGCGCTCGCGGACATTGGTCGGGTCGGTCTTGAGCTTCTGGACGGCGTCGTATGCGACCACGCCCGATGTGATCCGCTCCTGCGCCTTCAGCACGAGTTCGGACATGCCGGCGACTTCGGTGTCGAGGCTGCGCGTGGCGATCAGCCCGAGCACCCACGGCACTTCGACGGCGTAGTGCGTCGTTCGTGCGGCGACATCGGGGATGCCGATCAGCGTGATGCCGGCGGGGGCGGGGGCGGTATGCCACGCCGCCTCGATCGCGGCGAGCTTCATCTTCTGGTTGTCGGTGAGCGCGTACCCGCTCTCGTCGCCGAGCACGACGACCGACAGCGACGAAGCGAGGCCGAACGCCGCGGCGACCGCCATCGAGCGTTTCGCGACGCCGACATATTTGCCGCGCAGCAGATAGAGCGCCGAAATGCCGAGCACGAACACCGCCGCGCAGACATAGCCGGCGCTCACGGTGTGGACGAACTTGGCCTGCGCGATCGGGTTGAACAGCACCGTGCCGAAATCGCTGATTTCCATCCGCATCGTTTCGGGGTTGAAGGTCGCGCCCGCGGGGTTCTGCATCCAGCCATTGGCGACGAGGATCCACAAGGCCGACAAATTGGTGCCGAGCGCGACCATGAAGGTGACGCCGAGATGCGCGAGCTTGGACATCTTGTTCCAGCCGAAGAACATCAGCCCGACAAACGTCGCCTCGAGGAAGAACGCCATCAGCCCTTCGATCGCGAGCGGCGCGCCGAAGATGTCGCCGACATAATGCGAGAAATACGACCAGTTGGTGCCGAACTGGAACTCCATCGTCAGCCCTGTAGCGACGCCGAGCACGAAGTTGATCGCGAACAATTTGCTCCAGAAGCGCGTGATGACGCGCCAGATCGGCCGGTCGGTCATCACATAGACCGATTCCATGATCACCAACATGAAGCTCAGGCCGAGCGTCAGCGGCACGAACAGGAAGTGGTACAGCGCGGTCAGGGCAAATTGCAGCCGCGACAGGTCGACGACACCTGGATCCATGGTCAATCTCCGTTAACGCCGCACAGCAGCGGTCGCCCGGCTTCACCCGATTTCGCACCGCAGCAGATATTGGGGTTTTCCCGAACGAAGGGGGCGGCGGAGCGTCGCGATACAGGGCGAACGCTCCATAGGCTGTGTCGCCAAAATGTCGTAAGCCCGCGCTACGGCGTCGGGATGGGTATCATGCACAAAGCATTTCTGTTTGGTGGCTTGCTCGCGATCACCGCGTCGGTTGCGGCACGCGACCATTCCGAGCCAGGCGTCGCGCTGCCGACCGGGCAGCGGCTGACCCCGCTGGCAGCACCAGGCGCACGATTCGAACCGCTGACGACGCGCATCGCGCCGCACCCCGAGTATGTCGCCGATGGCGCCGCAGCGATTGCGGTCAGCCCCGACGGGCGCGAGATGCTGGTACTGACCAGCGGGTTCAATCTGTTCAACGGCAGCGATGGCAAACGGCTCCCCGCGCAGTCGACACAATATGTCTTTCGCTACGCGATCGACGCGCGCGGCGGTCGGTTGCTTCAGACGACGCGCGTGCCGAACAGCTATTCGGGGATCGCGTGGCAGCCCGACGGCCGCGGTTTCGTCGTCGGGGGTGGAGTCGACGATGTCGTCCATCGGTTCGAGGCGCACGGAAGCCGCTTCGCCGAGACGCGCGCGCCGATCGCGCTGGGGCATGCGACCGGAAACGGTGCCGAGGTCAAGCCGCAGGCGGCGGGGCTTGCGGTCAGCCCCGATGGGCGACACGCGCTGGTCGCAAATTACTACAATGATTCGATCAGCCTGATCGACCTGGCGGCGGGCAAGGTGATCGCCGAGCGCGATCTGCGGCCTGGCAAGATCGATCCCGCGCAAGCCGGCGTTCCGGGCGGCGAGAACCCGTTTGCGATCGTCTGGATCGATGCGACGCATGCCTGGGTGTCGGCACCACGCGATCGGCAACTCGTCGCGCTGGAGATCATCGGCGCTGCGGTCCGTGTGACAGGCCGCGTGGCGACGCTCGGTGCGCCGACCGCACTGCTGGTCGATCCACGCCTCGGCCGGCTCTACGCGACCGAGGACAATGCCGACCGGCTGGCGATCATCGACCTCAAGACCGGCCGTCTCGCCGCCGAGCCGCGGCTCGGGCTGCCGGACGCACTTGGCGCGGCACCGCTCGCCAAGGGGCTCAATGCCAATGCGCTGGCGTTGCTCCCCGATCACCGCTTGCTCGTGACGATGGGGGGAATCAACGCGGTCGCCTTGGTTACGCCGCGCGCCGATGGCGCGAGCGTCGACGGGCTCGTGCCGACGGGCTGGTATCCCAGCGCGGTCGCAGTGAGCCGCGATGGCGGTCGCGTATTCGTCGTCAATCGCAAGAGCCCGCCGGGGCCGAACCCGCTCGGCTGCGCGCCGAAGCTCGCTATCTATCGCGGCCAGCCCAATGCATGCGGCGCCGCCAACCAATATATCTTCCAGCTCGAAAAGGCCGGGCTGCTGCAGTTCGCGCTCCCCAAGCCAGCGGCGTTGGTGCGCACCACGCTGCAAGTCGCCGACAATATCGGGCTGACCGCAACGCAGGCGCGCGCGGCCGCGAACACGACGATGGCGGCGGTGCGTGCGCGGATCAAGCACGTCGTCTTCATCATCAAGGAAAACCGGACCTACGACCAAGTGCTCGGCGATCTCGCGGTCGGAAATGGCGATCCGCGGCTCGCGATCCTTGGCGAGCGGCTGTCGCCCAATCATCACCGCCTCGCGCGCGACTTCGTCACGCTCGACAATTTCTATGACAGCGGCGAGCAGTCGAGCACCGGCTGGACCTGGTCGACCGCGGCGCGCGTGCCAGACCTCCTCGAGAAGACCGCACCGGTCAATTATGCCGGGCGCGGGCTGGCGTATGAGGCGGAGGAGGCCGATCGCTTCATCTACACAGCACAGACGCCCGCTGAGCGGCACGCGACGAATCCGGCGGTCTCGACCGATCCCGATCTGCTGCCCGGGCCAGCGCTGCTCACTGCGCCCGATGGCGATCGTGACGACGAGACGGGCCAGGGTTTCCTGTGGAATGCCGCGATCCGTGCCGGGCTGAGCGTTCGCAATTACGGCTTTTCGGACGCTTCGGTCTACGATCTCGGCAAGCCCGGTTTCATTCCGCTCGAGCGCGAGCCGGCGAAGACAGGGACGCGGATCTACACGCCGGGCGACCGCTTGCTGGCCTCGCGCAGCGACCCGTATTTCCGCGGCTTCGACCAGAAGATGCCCGATTATTGGCGCATGCTCGAATGGCAGCGCGAATTCGCCGTGGCGGACGCGAAGGACGCAGTCCCCGCGCTCACGCTGCTGCGGCTCAGCCACGATCATTTCGGCGATTTCAGCGATGCGATCGACGGGGTGAACACCGTCGAGACGCAAATGGCGGACAATGACTATGCGCTCGGCCAGGTCGTCGAGACGATCGCGCAGAGCCGCGCGCGTGATTCCACCCTGGTCTTCGTGATCGAGGATGATGCGCAGAACGGTGCCGACCATGTCGATGCCCGGCGCAGCGTGGCGTTCATCGTCGGGCCGATGGTGCGCCACAACGCCCTGGTCTCGACGCGCTATACCACCGTCAGCCTGTTGCGGACGATCGAGGCGGTGCTCGGCCTGGCGCCGCTCGGGTTGAACGATGCGCTCGCGGTGCCGATGGCCGATGTGTTCGATCCGGCGATGACGGGCTGGCGCTACCACGCCGTCGCCGCCGACGTGCTGCGCGCGACGCAATTGCCGATCCCGCGGGATCGCTTCGTGGCGGCACCGGTGGCTGCCGGATGTGCCCCGCACGACGCCGCTTATTGGGCCGCTGCGATGCGAGGACAGAATTTCGCGACCGAGGATCGCCTCGATACCGATGCTTTCAACGCCGCTTTGTGGAACGGGCTCGGCGCTGGCGCGCAGCCGAGCACGCGTGGCGGCGAGGATTTCCGTGTCCAGCGTACCGCTTTGCTCTCGGGCGTTCCTGCAGCCGAGGCCTGTCACCGCTAGCAGCGCGGAATTCGCGGCGACGGAAATCGCTCTGGCAAAGCGCTGCACAGCGTGCTCCATTCGCTGGCGAAGGGAGCTGCCGCATCGAGTCGGAGTCGCACCGCCCATTCGGATTCTGGACCGCGACCGCGCTGGTGGTCGGCGGGATGATTGGCTCGGGCATCTTCGTCCTGCCCGCACAACTTGCGCCTTATAGCTGGACGAGCATCGTGGCGTGGATCGTGGGCGTCAGCGGCGCGATGTTGATCGCCTGGGTGCTCGCAAGGCTGACGGCGGCGATGCCCGAAGCGACGGGAGTGGTCGCGATGTGCGGCGCCGGGCTGGGTCCGCTGTGCGGCGTGCTCGTCGGGTGGAGCTATTGGATCGGTATCTGGTCCGCCAATGCGGTGATCGCACTGACCGCAGTGCGCTATCTCGCGCAATTCGTGCCGATGATCGGCGCGACGGCGCTTGCCCAGGCGGTGTCGGCGACGGTGCTGATCTGGCTGTTGACGGTGCTCAACCTCGGCGGTGCGCGGCTGGCGGGGGCGTTCCAAGTCGGCACGACGGTGATCAAGCTCGTCCCGCTTGGTGCGATTGTCCTGATCCTCGTCGGGATCGCGTGGCGAGGTGGGGTGGGGCATTCGGCCGGGCCCTATGCGGATTTCGCATGGGGCGGTCTGACGCCGGCGCTGACCTTCGCCTTCTACGCGATCGTCGGGTTCGAAGCGGCGAGCGTCGCCGCCGAGCGGGTGCGCGATCCGGCGCGCAATGTGGTGCGCGCGATGCTGTTCGGGCTCGCGCTGACGGGGGTGCTGTATCTCATCGTCTGCACCGGCATCATCTTCGCATTGCCGAGCGCGGCTGTCGCCAATGCGCAGGCACCGTTCGCGCTGTTCGTCTAGACCTTCTGGGGGCCTTGGGCGGGGCTTGCGACCGCAGGCTTCGCCGCGATCGCGGCGATCGGCGCGCTCAACGGCTGGACGCTGGTGCAGGGCGAGGTGCCGCTCGGCATGGCGCGCGCCGGGCTGCTGCCGCGCTGGATCGGTGCAACCAGCGCGCGCGACGTGCCGGTTGCGATCCTGCTCGTGTCGAGCACGCTCGCCAGCTTGCTCGTTCTGTCGAACGCGACGCGGTCGCTCGGCGGGCTGCTCGACTTCATGCTGCGGCTGACGGCAGCGGCGACGATCTGGCTCTATGTCGGCGCGTGCCTCACCGCGCTGATCCTGCGGATCGCGCCCGTCGCCGCCGCGCTGGGGCTGGCCTTTGCCGCGTGGGCGATGTGGGGCGCGGGGATCGAGGCGATCGGCCTGAGCGTCGGGCTGATGCTGACCGCGATCCCGCTGTATCTGCTGCGGTATCGCGCGGCGCTATCCGAAGACGCGCCCGACTAGACTGCGATCGCGCAGGATCTCGTGCGCCGCATTGTGCCCCGGCGCGCCGGTCACGCCGCCGCCGGGATGCGCGCCCGATCCGCACAAATAGAGCCCCTTGATCGGCCCGCGATAGTCGCCGTGGCCGAGCACCGGTCGTGCCGCCCAAAGCTGATCGAGGCCCATCGCCCCGTGGAAGATGTCGCCGCCGACCAGCCCGAACTTGCGCTCGAGATCGAGCGGCGAATGGATCTGGCGCGCGATCACGCTCGCCTTGAAGTTGGGGGCGTGCGCGGTGACGGTGTCGATGATCAGGTCGGCGACCTCCTCGCGCGCATCGTCCCAAGAGCGGCCATCTGGCAGCGTCGGCGCGAATTGCTGGCAGAACAGGCTGGCGATATGCTGGCCGGGCGCTGCGAGGCTGTCGTCGACCGTCGTCGGCAGCTTCATCTCGACGATCGGCTGTTTCGACCAGCCATATTGCTGCGCGTCGATGAACGCCTGGTCCATGTAATCCATGCCGGGCGCGATGATGATCCCGGCGGTATGATGCTCGGCCTTGTCCTTGCCGCGCAGCACGCTGAAATCGGGCAGTTCGGACAAAGCGACGTTCATGCGGAAGGTGCCGCTGCCGGTCTTGAACCCGGCGATCCGGCGGTTGAAGTCGGCCGGCAGATCGGAGGAATCGACCATCTGGCGATAGAGCAAGGCCGGGCCGACATTGGCTGCGACGATCTTGGCAGCAATCTCTTCGCCCGACTCAAGGCGGACGCCCGCGACTTTGCCACCTTCGGTCAGCAGCTTGGCGACGGGAGCGTCGAGGCTGATCTCGACGCCCGCTTCGAGGCAGGCGTGCGCCATCGCCTGCGTGATGGCGCCCATCCCGCCGACCGAATGGCCCCAGGCGCCGTATTTGCCGTTCACCTCGCCGAAGACGTGGTGGAGCAGGACATAGGCGCTGCCCGGGGTCGAGACGCCGGCATAATTGCCCACCACCGCGTCGAAGGCGAAGGCCGACTGGACATGGTCGTCCTCGAACCAGCCGCCGAGGAAATCGCGCGCCGATTTGGTGAAGATGTCGAGCAGATCGCGTTGCTGCTCGATCCCCATCTTGGCGACGGGCCAGCCCTGCGCCGCACCCGCGAGCAGCGCGCGTAAACCGCCGCCGACATTGGGCGGGGTCTTGAGCGCGAGATCGCGGAGCACTTGCGCGACCTTTTCGAGCGCGGCGTCATAGGCCGGGTAGGCGTCGGCATCCCTCTGGCTGAAGCGCGCGAACTGCGCTTGCGTGCGCGCGGTGCCGCCGCCGAGCGTGAGATAGGTGTCGGGGAAGGGGAAGAAGTTGCTGATCGTCCGCTCGATGATGCGAAAGCCGCGATCGTGCAGCTTCATGTCGGCGATGACCTTGGGGCGCAGCAGGCTGACGGTGTAGCTCGCGGTCGAATTGCGGAAGCCGGGGTGGAATTCCTCGGTTACCGCCGCCCCGCCGACGACATGGCGGCGTTCGAGGATCCGGACCTTGAGCCCGGCGCGCGCGAGGTAGAAGGCGCAGACGAGGCCGTTATGGCCACCGCCGATGATGAGCGCGTCGTAGCGTTTGGTCATGCTTGCTCCCGCCTTCCTACTTCTTACCCCCTCCCGCCTTCGCGGGAGGGGTGGGGGAGGGTCTTCTTCTTCTTCAACGACCGAAAGAAAAAGACCCTCACCGACTTCGACTAGGCCCGCCTGAAGAAGGCGGACCAAGTCTGCGTTTCCTCTCCCGCGAGCGGGAGAGGAAGCCCGCAGAGCACTACCCCCGCGACCATCCCGGCGCGGGCGCACGCTGCAACCGCGCCTCCGGGATGCGCTCGCGGATCTTCCGCGCGAAGCTGCGCAGGCACACCTCGCTCCGCCCGATCGGCCCTGCGGTGTAGCTGCGCGACGCCATCCCTTGCTGGACGCGCTCGATCAGCCAGGTGTCCTCGGCATTGACGACGCGGTTGATCCGCCAATTGGCATAGCGCACGAGCTTCATCTCGCGCCGGTCATCAGGCAGCGCGAACGCCATTTCGCGCAGCACGCTGGTGGTCGGCGTCAGCGGGAGCCATTGCATGAAATCGATCTGGTCGGCGTAGAGATCGAACGCCATGTTGGGCCACAGCTTGAAATAGAGCCATAGCCGCTGGTTGGCTTGCGGCAGATGATCGACGTGCGGCAGATGCGTCTGGTAGAACCGCTCCCACGGATTGTCCGAGGCGCGGTCGACGATCTGGCCCGACATCTTGTCGACGAACGGTGCCGCCTCGATCGCATAGCTCTTGCCGAACAGCCGGCTCAGCCCGTCATGCGCGACCGGGATGTGCAGATTGTCCGAATAATTGTCGCCGACGTTCTTCCAATTGACCGCGCGCTCGCGCAGCCGAACGGGCGAGAGCGCCTGCATCGCCTCGACGCGATACGGCGCGATTTCGGCATCGTAGGGCGCCATCATCGCGGCGACCGACGGACCATCGCCTTCGAGCCGGACAAACACGAAGCCGCGCCAGATCTCGAGCTCGACCGGGGCGAGGCCGTGCGCCTCGAGCTCGAGCGCGGGATAATCGCGGCGCATCGGCACGCCCGACAGACGGCCGTCGGTCTCGTAGCTCCAGGCGTGATACGGGCAGACGAACTTGCGCGCACATCCCGTCGGCCCCTCGACGAGCCGCATCGCGCGATGGCGGCAGACATTGGCGAAGGCGCGCAGCGCACCGTCATCGCCGCGCACGACGACGACGCTCTCGCCGAGATAGTCGATCGTGTGGAAATCGCCGGCGTTGGCGATCTGGTTCTGGTGGCAGACGATTTGCCACGACGGCCGCAGCACACGCTCGACCTCGACCGCATGATATTCGGGATCGGTATAGAGCCAGCCGGGCAAGCTCCAGTCGGCATCAGGATCGGGGGGACACGGCGCCATGCTGAGCTCCGATTGCGGGTGTGCCGAACTTAGGATCGGCGTGCGCCCCGGGCAAGACCGGGGCGCATCAAGCGCGTTTGCCGCGGTTACTTCGACAGATCGGTGAACAGCAGCTTGTAGTAGCGAATCCCCGGTTCGATCGTCGCGATCGGCGTGCGCTCGTCGAGGCCGTGGCTGAAATCGTCCGACGGCTTGATGAAGGTCGGGCTCGCGCCATAGCTCGCGACGTGGTGCGAGCGGAACCACATGCTGTCGCTCGCGCCCGAGGCCATCGCCGGGAAGACGGGCACGCCCGGATAGACCTGGCCCATCGCGCGGGTGATCGCGGCGATGAAATCGGGGCGCATCGGCGATGCGTCGTTCGCGACCGAGCCTTCGCTGACATCGGCGATCGTCAACGACGGGTCGGCGATCACGCGGCCGAGCTCGGCCATGATGTCGGCTGGCTTGTGGCCGGGGAAGATCCGGCAGTTGATGTTGGCGGTCGCGCGCTGTGGGAGCGCGTTCTCGGCGTGTCCGCCGTTGACGAGCGTCGGGACGCAGGTCGTGCCGATCTTGCCGACGGTCGCGGGATTGGCGGTCAGCGTCGCGATCGCGGCCTTGTCGGTCGGGTCGGCGACGTACGCTTTCAGCGCGGCACCGATCGCGGGCTCCTCGAACGGCGCGGCCTTGGTCAGCGCCTCGCGCGTCAGCGGGCTCAGTTCGGGCTTGAACTGATACGCGCCGACCTTCTCGAGCGCTTTCGAAAGCTCGACGATCGCGTTGACCGGGCGCGGCATCGACGAGTGGCCGCCGGGGTTGGTGACGGTCAGCCGGAAATCGGCATAGGTCTTCTCCGCGCCGTTCCACGTCCAATATTTGGGCTTGCCGGTCGCCTCGTCGAGTACGCCGCCGCCGCCATCGACGTTGAGCACGATATTGGCGTCCTTGAGCCGCTCGGCGATCAGCGTCGAGGTCTTCATCGCGGTTTCCTCGTCACCCGAGAATTCGATGACGATCGACCGTTTGGGCTTATAGCCGCTGCGCCGCAGGTCGGTGAGCGCGGTGATCGCGATCGTCCCGTCGAGCTTCATGTCGGTCGCGCCGCGGCCGTAGAGATAGCCGTTCTCGACCACGGGGGTGAACGGATCGCGCTTCCAGTCGGCGGGCTTGGCCTCGACGACGTCCATGTGCCCCGAAATCACCATCGGCTTGAGCGACGGATCGCTGCCGCGCCACGTGCCGATCAGATAGGCGGTGTCGTCGACGGGCACGATCTCGACATCGGCATCGGCAAAACCGCCCGCGACGAGCGCCGCCTTGTAGAGCGCGGCGACTTGCGGGGTCTGGTTGCCCGGGCCCTTTACCGAGCGCAGCGCGATTGCCTTCTTGGCGAGCTCTAGCGCGGCATCGGCCGACGCCGCGGCGGTGGGGGCGGCCGCGTGCGCGCCGCCCGTCAGGATGGTGGCAGACAGGAGAACAGCGAAGACAGCGCGCATGCAGGGGTCCTTGGCGGGAGGCGCTTTGAACCTAGCGCTCAGGCTGACCGGCGCAAGGCAGTTGCCGGTCGGAGCTATGCGTATTTTCCGAGTCTGCCCAAACGCGGGTCGCGACTTCTAGGGAAGACAGGCCAGAGCGCTCGTGCAGGCGGCCGTGTCGCGGCACAGCTGTCAGCGTGTCGCGCGCGTGTCAGGTCGAAACGATTCTCGCATTTCCCCCGGAAGGAGCCTGCTCATGGCCAAGACAATGCACGCCGCGGTCGTCACCGCATTCGGACAGCCGCTGGCGCTTCAGGTGGTTGCGATCCCGACGCCGGGGCCCGGGCAGATCCTCGTCAAGACCGAGGCGTGCGGGGTCTGCCATACCGATCTGCACGCCGCGAAGGGCGATTGGCCGGTCAAGCCCAACCCGCCTTTCATCCCCGGGCATGAGGCGATCGGCATCGTCGTCGCGCTCGGCGCCGGAGTGACCCGCGTCAAGGAAGGCGACCGCGTCGGCGTGCCCTGGCTCTATTCGGCATGTGGACATTGCGAATATTGCCTGTCGGCGTGGGAGACGGTGTGCGGCGAGGCCAAGTTCGGCGGCTACACGCAAAATGGCGGCTTCGCCGAATATCTGCTCGCCGACCCCGACTATGTCGCGCATATCCCCGCCGGGCTGAGCGCGGTCGAGGCCGCGCCGCTGATCTGCGCTGGCATCACGACGTACAAAGGCATCAAGGAAACGCAGGCGCGGCCCGGCGAATGGGTCGCGATTTCGGGCTGTGGCGGGCTTGGCCATCTCGCGATCCAATATGCCAAGGCGATGGGGCTGAACGTCGCCGGGATCGACATTGACGACGGCAAGCTCGCCCACGCGACGCGGCTCGGCGCCGATCTCGTCATCAACGCAAAGACGCATAGTCCCGCCGAAATCCTCAAGGAGAAGACCGGCGGCGGGGCGCACGGCGTGCTGATCACCGCGCCCTCGCTCGCCGCGTTCAAGCAAGGCGTCGCGATGACGCGCAAGCGCGGCACCTGCGTGCTCGTCGGCTTGCCGCCGGGCGAGTTCCCCGTGCCGTTGTTCGATGTCGTGGCGAATTGCATCACCGTGCGGGGATCGTTCGTCGGCACGCGCAAGGATATGGCCGAGTGCCTCCAATTCGCCGCCGACGGCAAGGTCAAGGCCGACATCGAGCTGCAGCCCTTGGCGGCGATCAACAGCGTGTTCGAGCGGCTCGAGCGCGGCGATGTGCCGTCACGCGTCGTGCTCGACTTCACGCCGGCCGACGCCTGAGCGCGCCTCGCACCGATCGGGAGGGTCTGGGATGAACCGCCGAAATCTTCTGCTCGGGGGCGGGGCAGCCGGGCTCGGCGTCGTGGGGGCTGGCTGGGCCGGCCTCCACGACCTGTCCTCGATGACCGCGTATGATGCGGCAGCGGCCGCCGCGCGTATTCCGCTTGGCGGCAACCCGGCGCTGGGCGAGCTCGTCCGCTTCGCGACGCTTGCCCCCAACGGCCATAATACGCAGCCGTGGCGCTTCCGCCTCGGCACGAACCGGATCGACGTGCTCCCCGACTTCAGCCGGCGTACCCCGGTGGTCGATCCCGACGATCACCATCTGTTCGTCAGCCTGGGATGCGCGACCGAAAACCTCGTGCTGGCGGCGGCTGCGTCGGGGCATCGCGGGGAGGCGGTGTTTGCGCCCGACGATGGCGGGACGATCGGCTTTGCGTTTCGCCCCGGCTCTCCCGTCGATGATCCGTTGTTCTGGGCGATCCCCAAGCGGCAATCGACGCGTGGCCGCTATGACGGGCGATCGCTGCCCACCGCCGAGCTCCGCGACTTGGCGGTCGCGGCAGCGGTGCCCGGGGTCGAGCTGATTCTGATGACCGAACGCCGCGACAGGGCGATCGTGCGCGACATGATCATCGACGGCAACTCCAGGCAGATGGCCGACCCGGCTTTCGTACGCGAACTCAAGCAGTGGCTGCGCTACAATCCGCACGCGGCGCTGCGGACACGCGACGGCCTGTTCAGCGCGGCGAGCGGTAACCCAGCGCTGCCGAGCTGGGCCGGGCCGGCGCTGTTCGATCGCTTCGTTACCGCCCGCTCGGAAAACGACCGATATGCGCGCCAGCTCGACTCTTCGGCCGGCGTGGCGATCTTCCTTGGGGCAAAGGCGGATCCCGACCATTGGGTGCGCGTCGGTCGGGCGTGCCAGCGGTTCGCGCTCCAAGCGACCGCGCTCGGCATCAAATGCGCGTTCGTCAATCAGCCGGTCGAGGTCCCCGGTTTGCGACCCGAGCTTGCCGCGGTGATCGGCGCGCCAGGCATGCGGCCCGATCTCGTCCTGCGCTTCGGGCGTGGGCCCGCGTTGCCCTATGCGCTGCGTCGTCCGGTCGCGGCGGTGTTGGCGACATGACGCTGCGCGAGGCCCGATCTACGTAGTTTCATCAGCAGCCAGCCCGACCTTCGCAGCGCATGAGGCGCTCTTGCGAAGCTCGGAATCGGGTTTCGTTTGCCAAGCGGAAGGGTCTTCGATGCATCAGCCGAGCCAGACACTCACCACGCGCCACGGGTTCACATTCCACGTCCGCCCGGCGCGGCCCGAGGACGATGGCACCGTCGCCGAGTTCTTCACCCATGTGACGCGTGAGGATCTGCGGTTTCGCTTTCTCACCGGAATGAACGAAGTCGCGCCGGCACAGATCACTGCCCTTACGCACGTCGACCATCGCTGGACCGAGAATTACCTCGCGTTCACGCATGACGGAGCGACGATGATCGCGACCGCGATGCTCGCCTGCGACCCGGGGTTCGAGCGCGGCGAAGTCGCTATCGCGCTCCGCAAGGATTTCAAGCAGCACGGCATCGGCTGGACGCTGCTCGCGCATATCGCGGCGGTCGCCGATACCAAGGACGTTAAGGTGCTCGAGGCGATCGAGAGCCGCGATAATCACGCCGCGATCGAGGTCGAGCGCGACATGGGCTTCACCGTTGCCCCTTATCCTGGCGACGGCGCCTTGCTGCTTGTGAGCCGCTCGATCGGTCACGCCGCGGTGCCGGCTTGACCGCACGCTGCGCACGCCCCGGATTATAACCGCCAAGAGGAAGTTCATGCCTTCGAAAATCAGCGCGCAGTTGCGCGACCGCGTCATGGGGGCCGAGGCGGCCGCAGCGCTTATCGCACCGGGCAGCACGGTCGGGCTGAGTGGCTTTACTGGATCGGGCTATCCAAAGGCAGTTCCGCTAGCGCTCGCCGCGCGGATCGAGGCCGAGCACGCGCTCGGGAATCCGTTCCGGGTCCGCGTGTGGACGGGGGCGTCGACCGGGCCCGAGCTCGATGGCGCGCTTGCGAAGGCCGACGGGATCGAGTTTCGCCTGCCGTACAATTCCGATCCGATCGCGCGCGAGAAGATCAACCGTGGCGAGATGGATTATTTCGACATGCATTTGAGCCAAGTCGCGCCGATGGCGTGGCAGGGTTTTCTCGGACCGCTCGACACCGCCGTGATCGAGATCGTGGGCATTCGCGACGACGGATCGCTCATCCCGTCGTCGTCGGTCGGCAACAACAAGACCTGGCTCGACCGCGCCGGCCAGATCATCCTCGAGGTCAATCGCTGGCAGAACCCCGCGCTCGAGGGGATGCACGACATCTATTACGGCACCGCGCTGCCGCCGCACCGCGTGCCGATCCCGCTGGTCCGCCCCGATGATCGGATCGGCGAGGCCTATTACCGCGTCGATCCCGCCAAGATCGTCGCAATCGTCGAGACCGATGCGCCCGATCGCAACTTGCCGTTCGCAGCACCCGATGCCGCAGCCGAAGCGATCGCCGGGCATTTGATCGAGTTCTTCCGCCATGAAGTCGCCCGCGGGCGGCTGCCGGCGTCGCTGCTGCCGTTGCAGTCGGGGGTCGGCAACATCGCCAATGCGGTGCTGAGCGGGCTCGTCGCTGGACCGTTCGAGGCGATGACCTCGTACACCGAGGTGATCCAGGACGGGATGCTCGACTTGCTCGATTCGGGGAAACTGCTGATGGCGTCGGCGACCGCCTTCTCGCTCAGTCCGGAGGCTGCGGCGCGGCTCAATGCCGATCTGCGCGCGTATCGCGACAAGATGATCCTGCGCCCGCAGGAGATCAGCAACCATCCCGAGCTGATCCGCCGGCTCGGCTGCCTCGCGATGAACGGGCTGATCGAGGCGGACATCTACGGCAACGTCAATTCGACGCACATCATGGGATCGCGCATCCAGAACGGGATCGGCGGCTCGGGCGATTTCGCGCGCAATGCCTATGTCTCGATCTTCATGACGCCGTCGACTGCCAAGGGCGGCGCGATCTCGGCGATCGTGCCGCAGGCGAGCCATGTCGATCATATCAGCCAGGACGTCCAAGTGCTCGTTACCGAGCAAGGCCTCGCCGATCTGCGCGGGCTGAGCCCGAAGCAGCGCGCGCAGCTGATCATCGAGAATTGCGCGCATCCCGATTATCGCCCCGCGCTCGCCGACTATTACCGCCGCGCCCGGCTGGGCTCGTACGGCCAGCAGACGCCGATGCTGCCGGGCGAAGCGCTGTCCTGGCACCAACGCTTCCTCGAGACGGGCACGATGCGGATGTGACCGGGATCCACCGGTGATGACGGTCGGCTTTTGCCCCGCGCCGATTGATCAATACGCTCGCGTGGCGGTCGATATCGACTGTGCAGCGACTCGCTGTTGCGGCCGACCTTGGACCGTCATCTGGGCGATGCGGTGGGTAGCGCCGCTGCCATCACCAAAGCTTGGGGAGCTTGGTTGAACATCTGCAAGCGCGCTGCTAGCTGGTAGTCGGACTAATAGCGTGCAGCGGTTCGATCGGCTGCGGGGCTTTGTGGAGAGATTAACGATGAGCGTATCGCTCGTTCAATTTCGCGGCGCTGACGGCGCTCGCGGCGTCGCTGCGCTCGGTGCCGACGGCTCGGCGCGCGTCGTGCCCGGTGCCAGGACCACCATCGCGCTTGCCAAGACGGCGCTTGCTGACGGGGTCGGTCTGGCCGAAGCGGTGGAACGCGCCGGCGTTGGCGACCCGCTCGACCTGGCGAGCGTGACACTGCTCTCGCCGGTTGACCATATCGATCCCGCGCATCTGCTGCTCACCGGAACGGGTCTCACGCATCTCGGCTCGGCCGAGGGGCGCGACAAGATGCACCGTGCCGCAGTCGAAAATCCTGCGCCGACCGATTCGATGAAGATGTTCCTGATGGGGGTCGAGGGCGGCAAGCCGTCCGAGCCGGGGCAGGGCGTCCAGCCCGAATGGTTCTACAAGGGCGACGGGTCGCAATTGGTCGGCCCCGGCGAGCCGCTGCGCTCGCCCGCCTTTGCTCTCGATGCAGGCGAGGAGCCCGAGATTGCCGGCATCTATTTGATCGATGCCGACGGCACGCCGGTCCGGCTTGGCTTTGCGCTCGCCAACGAGTTTTCGGACCATGTCACCGAGCGGGGCAATTATCTGTGGCTGGCGCATTCGAAGCTGCGCAATGCCGCGCTCGGCCCCGAATTGCGCGTCGGTGCGCTCCCCGCCGACATCCGTGGCACCAGCCGGATCGTGCGCGACGGCGCGACGCTGTGGGAAAAGCCGTTCCTGTCGGGCGAGGCGAACATGTCGCATTCGATCGACAATCTCGAGCATCACCATTTCAAATATGCGCTTTTCCGCCGACCGGGCGATGTGCACGTCCATTTCTTCGGGACCGCGACGCTGTCGTTCAGCGAAGCCGTGCAAACCCAGGAAGGCGACGTATTTGAAATCGAAGCCGTCCCGTTCCATTTGCGCGTGCGCAACCCGATCGCGATCGATGCGCCCGTCTCCGTCAGCGTGAAGGCACTTTGAGATGGTGATCCGTATCGGCATCGTCGGCGTCGGCAAGATCGCGCGCGACCAGCATATTCCCGTCCTCGACGCGTCGCCCGATTTCGATCTCGTCACCGCCGCCAGCCGGCACGGGCGGATCGAGCACGGGGTGACGCACACTACGATCGAAGAGATGCTCGCCGCCGAGGACATCGACGCGGTCTCGCTGTGCCAGCCGCCGCAAGTCCGCTTCGAGGCGGCGCGCCTCGCGATCGCTGCCGGCAAGCACGTTTTCCTCGAAAAGCCGCCCGGCGCGACGCTGAGCGAAGTCGACCTGTTGCACGCTCTGGCACGCGATAAGGGGGTGACGCTGTTTGCGAGCTGGCACTCGCGCTACGCAGCGGGGGTCGAGACTGCCAGGGCTTGGCTGGCGGGCAAGGTGCTGCGCTCGGTCCATGTCGAGTGGAAGGAAGACGTGCGCCATTGGCATCCCGGCCAGGCGTGGATCTGGGAAGCCGGCGGGATGGGGGTGTTCGATCCCGGGATCAACGCGCTGTCGATCGCGACCGCGATCCTGCCGGGCTTCTTCCTCACGCACGGCGTGCTGGAGATTCCAACCAATCGCGCTTCGCCGATCGCAGCCGATCTGCACTTCACCGATGCTGCGGGAACGCCGATCCGTGCGGAGTTCGACTGGCGCCAGACGGGCCCGCAGACGTGGGACATTAAGGTCGAGACCGATGCCGGCACGCTTGTGCTGTCGAAGGGTGGCAGCGAATTGCGGATCGACGGAGTCGAGCATAGGCTCGCGCCTGAGGCCGAATATCGCGGGCTGTACGATCGTTTCGCGGCGCTGATCGCGGCGGGCGAGAGTGACGTCGATGTCGCGCCGTTGCGGCACGTGGCCGATGCCTATCTGCGCGGCGAGCGGCGGCAAGTCGAGGCGTTCGAGGACTAAGCGAAGCCCGCAGCGTCGGTGAGGATTAAAGGGACGGCGGCCGCAACCGCCGCCCCTTGTTGTGTCAACTCAGTGGCTGTCGCGCGGCAATCCCCGCGTCTGTGCGATGCGCTGATACTTTTCGGCACCCTCGAGGATCGCGCCGGTGTTGAGCTGGCCGACGACAGCGCGCTGCATTTCCTGCCACGGGGTCTGCGAGGCCGGATACTGATACCCGCCCGCTGCGACCAGCGCGGCGCGGCGCTCGGCAAGCTCTTCGTCCGAGATCAGCACATCGGCGGTGCCGCGACCGAGATCGATCCGCACGCGGTCGCCCGTCCTCAGCAGCGCCAGCCCGCCATGCGCCGCCGCTTCGGGCGAGGCGTTGAGGATCGACGGCGAGGCCGACGTCCCCGACTGTCGACCGTCGCCGATGCACGGAAGCGCGTGCACACCGTCGCGGATCAGATACGCGGGCGGCCGCATGTTGACGACCTCGGCCGCGCCGGGATAGCCGATCGGGCCGGCACCACGCATGAACATTAGCGTCTCGCGCGTGATGCCGAGCGCGGGATCGTCGATCTGGTGGTGATAATCCTCAGGACCGTCGAACACGATCGCCGGCCCTTCGAACGCCTCGGGATCCTCGGGGTTGGAGAGATATTGCTCGCGGAACTCGGCGCTGATCACGCTCGTCTTCATGATCGCGGCGTCGAACAGATTGCCCTTCAGAACGACGAAGCCGGCTTCCTCGACGAGCCGCGTCTCGAAGGTGCGGATCACGCGATCGTCCTCGATCGTCGCATCCCGGCAATTGTCGCCGATCGTCTGGCCGTTGACGGTCAGCGCGCCTTCCTGGATCAGGTCGTGGCGCATCAACTCGGCGACGACGGCGGGCACGCCGCCCGCGCGATAATAATCCTCGCCGAGATATTCGCCGGCCGGCTGCAGATTGACGAGCAGCGGGACCTTGTGGCCGTGCGTCTGCCAGTCGTCGAGCTCGAGCTCGGCGCCGACATGGCGCGCGATCGCCGCCAGATGGATCGGCGCGTTGGTCGATCCGCCGATCGCCGAATTGACGACGATCGCGTTAAGGAAGGCGTCGCGCGTCATGATGTCGGATGGCTTGAGGTCCTCGCGGACCATGTCGACGATCCGCTTGCCGGTGAGATAGGCGACCTCCTGGCGGTCGCGATACGGCGCGGGGATCGCGGCCGAGCCCGGCAGCATCATGCCGAGCGCCTCGGCGAGCGAGTTCATCGTCGTCGCGGTGCCCATCGTGTTGCAATAGCCGGTCGACGGTGCCGACGAGGCGACGAGCTTGATGAAGCCGGCATTGTCGATCTCGCCCTTGGCGAGCATCTCGCGCGCCTTCCACACGATCGTGCCCGAGCCGGTGCGCTCGCCCTTGTGCCAGCCGTTGAGCATCGGCCCGACCGACAGCGCGATCGCCGGGATGTTCACGGTTGCGGCCGCCATCAGGCAGGCGGGCGTCGTCTTGTCGCAGCCGATCGTCAGCACGACGCCGTCGAGCGGATAGCCGTAGAGCGTCTCGACGAGGCCAAGATAGGCGAGGTTGCGGTCGAGCCCGGCGGTCGGGCGCTTGCCGGTTTCCTGGATCGGATGGACCGGGAATTCGATCGCGATCCCGCCCATCTCGCGGATGCCCTCTCGCACGCGGTCTGCCAACACGAGATGATGGCGGTTGCACGGCGACAGGTCGCTGCCGGTCTGCGCGATGCCGATGATCGGCTTGCCCGACTGGAGTTCCTCGAGGCTGAGCCCGAAGTTCAGATAGCGCTCGAGGTACAGCGCGGTCATGTCGATATTGTCGGGATTGTCGAACCAGGCGCGCGAGCGCAGGCGAGCGAGCGGCGTGGCGGGAGCGGTAGGCGTGTCGGTCATGCAGGATCGTCCGGACTGGGTCAGCAGCAGCGCGGCGACCTCCCTAGGCGCGGACGGGTTTCCACATTCCCGCGCCACACACTCCGGTCGCCGAGGCTATCTGTTGACGAGATAGAGCGAGACTTATACTCGGACAAATACCGAGAAGGCAATCCGCCGCGCGCGGGGTTCGCCACATGGAGGATCTACGAATGGCCGCACCCGTGATTGCCGCGCCTGCCCCCGTCGCATCGGGCGATTCACTCGAGGGCGGGCGCTATCGTTCGGCACTGACGCTGCTGGCGAGCCTGTTCTTCATGTGGGGCTTCATCACGGTCATCAACAACACGCTGCTGCCGCATCTGCGCAGCGTGTTCGACCTGAGCTATACCCAGACGACGCTGATCGAAAGCGTGTGGTTCATCGCCTATTTCGTCGCGTCGATCCCCTCGGCCAAGCTGATCGAGCGGATCGGCTATCAGCGCTCATTGGTGGTCGGCCTCGTCATCATGGCGGCGGGTGCGCTCGGGATGATCGTCGCGGCGCGGATCCCGTCGTACGGGGTGACGCTGTTCGCTTTGTTCGTCATCGCGAGCGGCATCACGTTGCTGCAGGTCGCCGCCAACCCGTATGTCGCGGTCGTCGGCAAGCCCGAGACCGCGTCGTCGCGGCTCAATCTGGTGCAGGCGTTCAACTCGCTCGGCGCGACGCTCGCGCCGCTGTTCGGCGGGTATCTGATCCTCGGTCGCTCGACCTCGGGCACGGCGGCGGCGGGGGCGGCGGCGCTGACCCCGGCGCAGCGGCTCGCCGACGCGCAATCGGTGCAATTGCCGTATCTGATCGTCGCGGTCGTCCTGGTCGTGCTCGCGGTCGTCATCGCGCGCTCGCCGCTGCCGGCGATGGGGGCTGCCACCAAGCGCAACGCCAAGGCCGAGCGCGCCAACCATTCGCTCTGGTCGCACCGCAACCTGATCTTCGGCATCCCGGCGATCTTCATCTATTTGATCGCCGAGATCGGCGTCGGCAACCTCTTCATCAACTTCATCAGCCAACCCGAGATCGGCAACACGACGCACGAGCAGGCCTCGCATTATCTCTTCCTGCTGTGGGGCGGGATGATGGTCGGCCGCTTCGTCGGCAGCTATCTGATGCAGCGCATCCCCGCCGAGCACGTGCTCGCCGCCGCCAGCATCGGCGCATGTGTGGTGATGCTCGTCGCGACGTTCACCACGGGCCATGTCGCGATGTGGGCGCTGATCTCGGTCGGGCTGTTCCACTCGATCATGTTCCCGACGATCTTCACGCTCGGCATTCGCGGGCTCGGGCCGCTGACCGAGGAGGGATCGGGGCTGCTCATTATGGCGATCGCGGGCGGTGCGCTAGTGATCGTGCAGGGCAAGCTGGCGGATATGTACGGGCTGCAGACCTCGTTCCTGCTGACGGCGGTGTGCGAGCTGTATGTGCTGTTCTACGCGGTGTGGGGGTGCCGGGTGAGTGCCGAGGTGGCGGCGCAGGAGGCGGTGTAATCGTCGGGGCGGCGGCAGTGGGTTTACACTGCTGCCGGTTGACTCGATTGACCCCAAGACGTGGTGTTTGCAAAGTCGATCGTTTCCGTTTTTGAACGGATACGGGCGTGCCTGTCCGACGATTTCAAAGAGCCTTGCTGGCATACCATAAATGCCGCGATGTAGGACAGCGGCATGGTGATGGTCGTCCAAGGCTGCCGTCCGCGATCGGTCGGCAGGCTGCGGCCGAACTTTGACATAGCGCGCAGCAGGGGCCGCGGCCCCGATGCCGTCATTCCCGCGGAGGCGGGAATCCATTGCCGCCCCGCCGGCCTAAACGAAAGAGCGTCGTCCTTATGGATCCCCGCCTGCGCGGGGATGACGACAAGGATCGTGAACGACCCACAATCGGTCGTCCCAGCTCAATCCTTCAATCCCAAAGCTGCAACTGCGCTGATGCAGAAATCAAAAATTTGCATCGATGTTAGTAGCCGGTTTCCAACGTCACGACCGTAAGCCGACCTTTGATCTTGCCAACCAACGTTACGTTGCCGCCCGGCCAGTCAGGGCCGTTCATCGCCATAATGGCGCTGGACGTCATTTGAGCCGTAAAAAGCGGTTGGAAGGTCGTTGCGCCTGGTGCGGTAACAATGGTGGTCTTTGTCCGGTCATCGACCCAAGCCCCATAGCCCCACGCGGTTCCGACCAATCGTAATGCGCGGCCGGGAGGTGGCGCTGGAAGCGTCGGTTCATCGAACTTCCGCCGCCCCTCGCATCCTACTTTGCGCAGCCGGCCATTAGAGAGTGTGCCTCCCTCATAATCGGCTTGAAGCGAGTAGCAGCGGCCATCGCTCAATGAGATGGTAACAGGCAGAAAACCCGGAGACCAAGCGTCAACGACGTGTGCTTTGCTAGTTTCAGCTATCGCAAATGCGCCAACAACCTTGACACGGCCCACAGCCGCGCCGCGCCTGTAGGTCGGATTGGCGTGGATCAGGCTCGACACCGCCGTATCAGGGATGCGGGTTAATAGTGGTGCACCCGGGTCTGAGGGCACCGCAACATTTGGTCGTGATCCACCGTCGCTGTATCCAGCGGGTGGGACGAACTGCGCATGCGCGCTCAGCGCCGCGACTGCGATCATGCTTCCCACGCTCACGCGGGCAAATACTGGTGCCTTGTTCTTCATTGGCAACTCCCTGATCGGAGCAGCTTACGACCGTGACAGCAAAGAGCCAGCCAGTATGCCGGCAGCCAGGTTGATGCAAAATTCACGGATTTCGCATCGACCAAAGAACGGCGGGAAACCATCCGGGCCGCCGATGCAAAAATCTGATGCGGCTTCCTGTAGGTATCTGGTTTGACTGGCGTGGTGCGGTTCAGAAGGCGGGCGGACCGTTTGCCACCAATGTCGTTAAACTCGGCATCCCGCCTTTGCGGTATTGACGGAAACCCCCGTTCGACCCCAAACGAGAACAGGACCGCGATGGCATCATCGCGGTCCCGTCAAAACCGATCTGCTCGAAGATCGGAGCCACACGCGCCACCAAGGTGGCGCGCGCCTTACCCCTCCATCGCCTCGAGCGACTTGCCCTTGGTCTCGTGGATGAACTTCTGCACTAGGAAGAAGCTGATCACCGCGCAGACCGCGTAGAACGAATAGCTCTTCGCGAGGCCGATGCTCCCGAGCATGATCGGGAACGACTGCGCGACGAGATAATTGGCGAACCATTGCGCAAAGCCGCAGACCGCGAGCGCCGAGCCGCGGATCTGGTTGGGGAACATCTCGCCGAGCATCACCCACATCACCGGGCCCCAGCTGATGTTGAACGCGACCGAATAAGCCAGCGCCGCGCCGACCGCGAGCTGACCCATATGCCCCGGCAGCGTGAGCTTGTCGGCGACGAGCGTGCCGGTCGAGAAGGCATAGACCATCGCGAACAGCGTGACCGCCATGCCCGCCGACCCGATCAGCAGCAACGGCTTGCGGCCGATCTTGTCGACCAGGCCGATCGTGATGAAGCACGCGACGATCGAGATCGTCCCCGAGATGATGTTGGTCATCAGCGCCTCGGACTCGGAGAAGCCCGCCGCCTGCCACAGCGTCGCGCCGTAATAGAAGATCACGTTGATGCCGACGAGCTGCTGGAACACCGCGAGCAGCAGTCCCGCCCAGACGACCGAGCGAAGCCCGAGGAAGCCACGGCCGCCCGGCGGCGTCAGCACGTCGGAGAGGCGCGGGCGATGGTCCTTCGAGAAGCTCGCTTGGATCTCGCCGAGCGTCAGTGCGCCCTGACGGGTGCCGAACAGGCTGGTCAGCACGTTCAGCGCCTCTTCGTTGCGTTGCTTCGAGACGAGGAAGCGCGGGCTTTCGGGGATGAAGAATAGAGCGATGAAGAAGACCACTGCGGGCACCGCCTGCAGCACGTACATCCAGCGCCACGCGGCGATGCCGAACCAGAGCGGGTTGAGCGAGGCGACGTCGTTGGGGTTGGCGGGGTTGGACGCGGCTGCCGCGAGATAATAATTGGCGAAGAAGGCCGCCGTCAGACCGGTGATGATCATGATCTGCTGGACGGTCGTCATGCGGCCACGGATGTTGGGCGGCGCGACCTCCGAGATATACGCGGGCGACAGCACGCTAGCCGCGCCGACCGCGATCCCGCCGCAGATGCGCGCGATGACGAACAGCGTATGGTCGTGCGCGATCCCCTGGACGAGCGCGCCGAGCAGGAACAGCAAAGCGGCATAGCGCATCACGTTGCGGCGGCCGATCGCATCGGCGAGCGTGCCGGCGGAGAACGCCCCGATGACGCAGCCGATCAGCAGCGATCCGACGGTGAAGCCCAGCCCGGCATCGTCGAGCGCGAACGCCGCCTTGAGCCCGGGCTGCGTCCCGTTCACCGCGCCACTGTCATAGCCGAACAACAGTCCGCCGATCGTGGCCACCGCCACGATCGCCGCAATGAACCCCAGATTGCCCCTTTGGGTATCGGGCTGCGTGAGTGCCATATCGTTTTTCCGCTCCTGAAATCGTTTATAGTTTTGCTGGATAGACGGGCAGGCCACACACGCCGGCGTCGAACGCGAAGAGATTGCCGGCGAGCGGCTGCGCTTGCAAATCCTGTTGTGTCAGGCCCTTGCGCGCGGTTGTTGCATAGGCGGTGCGCAGCTCGGGGCCGCCGAAGGCGATCTTAGTGACGTTGGCGACGGGGAATTCCACCGTCTCAATCAGCGCGCCGGCGGGATCATAGCGCCGCACCCCCCAGCCGCCGAACAGCGCGACCCAGACACAGCCTTCGGCATCGATCGTCGAGCCATCGGGATGGCCTTCGCCGGGTGCGATTTCGCAGAACAGTTCGGGCGCGGCGAGCGTGCCGTCGTCGTTGAGGACGACGCGCCACACGCGCCGGCCGAGCGTGTCGGTGTGGTACAGCGTGCCGCCGTCAGGCGCGATCGCCGGGCCGTTGGTGATGACGACGGGGGCGAGGCCGCTGTCGGTGCTGCCTTTAGCATCGGCGCGGTAAAGCCGGCCGGTCGCGTCCTGCTCGGCATTGTCCATGCTGCCGAACCAGATGCGGCCCATCGCATCGGTCGTCGCATCGTTGAGGCGATTGCCGGGAAGGTGTGTTTCGGGATCGAACAGGTGGGTAAACTGCCCGCCGCCGGGGCCGAAGGCGTGCAGGCCGGTGTCGAGCCCGGCGATCATCCCGCCGTTCGCGCGCGGCAACACCCAGCCGACTTCGCCCGGCGCGTCCCAGTGCTGCAGCGCATCGCGCGCCGGATCGAAACGGTAGATCCGCGGGCGCTTGATGTCGACGAACCACAAGGTCGCGTCATGCCAGACCGGCCCTTCGCCGAGGATCGCGCCGATCGGCTGGACCGAGCGTACCGCCCCGACCATCAGCGCCAGCCCGCGTCCACGAAATAGTCATGGCCGGTGCACATCCGCGCATCGTCCGAAGCGAGGAACAGCGCGAGCGATGCGACGTCGGACGGCTGAATGCGGCCATCGAGGCATTGCGCGGCGACGATCTCGGCCTCGCCCTCGGGGGTGTACCAGCGTTCCTGCCGCGGGGTCTGGATATTGCCGGGGACGATCGTCGTGACGCGGATGTTGTCGCGCCCGAGATCGCGCGCGAGGCTGCGCGTGAGGCCCTCGATCGCGGCCTTGGCGGTCTGGTAGAGAACCAGGTCGGGGAGCCCCAGATGCCAGCTGATCGACCCGAAATTGACGATCACGCCGCCGCCGGCGGCCTTCATGCCGGGGACTACGGCTTGGGCGGCGAAGAACAGGTGGCGGAGGTTGGTCGCCATCCGCTCGTCCCAATAAGCGGGCGTCACTTCCTCGATCGTGTGGCGGTCGTCGCGCGCGGCATTGTTGATGAGGATGTCGATCCCGCCGAGCTCGGTCGAGATCCTGGCGATCGTCGCGGTGAGCGCGTCGATGTCGCGCAGGTCGCAAGCGTGGAACCGGCCGGGCGCGAACTTTGCCGCGGTCGCTTCGCCGGCTTCCCGGTCGATGTCGATGAACGCGACGTTTGCCTGCTGCGCCGCGAACGCTTCGACCAGCGCAGCGCCGATCCCGCTGCCGCCGCCGGTGACTAACACGCGCTTGCCGACAAGACTTGGATAGACGGCACCGCTCACCGGGTTGCTCCCAACAGGCCGCGTCCGGCGAGATTTGCGAAAAACGCGCTGATCCCGATCGTCCAGGGCGCGGCATCGCGCGAGGTGACGACGCGATTGACGAGGCGCCCGAGCCGCGCGCTTTCGATCGTCACGCTGTCGCCGACCTTGTGGGTGAAGCCGCGGCCCGGCTCGTCGCGGTCCTGCACGGGTGCGAAAAGGGTGCCGAGGAACAGCACGAAGCCGTCGGGATATTGATGTTCGCTGAGCGTCTGGCGGACCAGGTCGAGCGGATCGCGGCTGATCTCGGCCATGTTGCTCGCGCCGTCGAGGACATAGCCGTCCTCACCCTCGATCCGCAGCCGCAATTCGGCCGAGCGGACATCGTCGATGCCGAAGCTCGCGTCGAACAGGCGGACCATCGGCCCGAGCGAGCACGACGCGTTATTGTCCTTGGCCTTGCCGAGCAGCAGCGCCGAACGGCCTTCGAAATCGCGCAGGTTGACGTCGTTGCCGAGCGTCGCGCCGACGACGGTGCCGTGGCTGTCGACCAGCAGGGCGATCTCGGGTTCGGGGTTGTTCCAGGTCGAATCCGAGCGGATGCCGATCTCGGCATCGCCGCCGACCGTCGAGAGGACGGGTGCCTTGGTGAACACCTCGGCATCGGGGCCGATCGCGACCTCGAGATATTGCGACCACATCCCGTCATCGATCAGCGCTTGCTTGAGGTCGGCGGCCTCGATCGAGCCGGGCACGACCGCGCGGATCGACCCGCCGACGCGCGTCTCGAGCCGCGCGCGGATGTCCGCCGCCGCGCTCGAGTCGCCGCGGGCGCGTTCCTCGATGACGCGCTCGATCGCCGAGACCGCGAAAGTGACACCGCACGCCTTGACGCATTGCAGGTCGACGGGGCTGAGCAGGGTGACGGCCGACGGGTCGAATACGCCGAGCGAGACGCCGCCAGTGCCGCTGAAATCCCCCGCCTCGACGAGCGCCGAGACAGTCGGGGCGACGCGCGCCATGTCGAACAGTTCGCCGCGCACGAGGAGGACCGGCGAGGGGCCATCGGCGCTTTCGATCCGTCCGAGGAACGTCCCGCTCTGCCAGTCCGCCGCCAGTGCAGACCGCTGTGGGTCGCTGCTGCCCGCCATCCTCAACTCCCGTCACGCTTTTATATCTGATAGCGCTACCAACACGACGTCAAGCCATGTGTCAAGAGCGCGAAATCGGTGCGTCCGATCCGCCGCTTGCGGCATCGCCGCGGCAGGCGATCGCCCGCCGCAGCGCGCAGGGTTTTACCGCGGCGAGGCTTCGCGAACGCCCTCGATCCGGCGCGCGACATTCCACGCATTGTCGGGCGCGATCGCTGCCGGGAGCAACTCAACCGGCAGGTTCTGGAAGCAGACCGGCCGCAGGAAGCGATAGATGGCGAGCGTGCCGACCGAAGTCGTCCGCCCGTCGCTGGTGGCGGGGAAGGGGCCGCCATGCACCATCGCGTGGCTCACCTCGACCCCGGTCGGCCAGCCATTGGCGAGGATCCGCCCGACTCGACCGGCGAGCGTGGGGAGGAGCTTGGCCGCTGCGGCATGATCGTCGGCATCGATCTGGAGCGTTGCGGTCAGCTGGCCTTCGAGCCCGGCGACGACGCGCGTCAGCTCGGCAAGGTCGGTGCAGCGCACGACGACTGCCGACGAGCCGAACACTTCATGCCCGAGCGCGCTGTCGGCGAGGAAGGCGGCGGCATCGGTGTCGAACAGCGCGCCGACCGCCTGGTTGGCGCCGGTGCTTGCGCAACCGCGCGCGACGGTCCGGACCGACCCGTGTTCGGCGAGCGCGGCGACGCCCTTTTCGAAGCTGTCATGGATGCCGGGCGAGAGCATCGTCGCGGACTGGCTGCCGCCCAAGGCGACACCCGCTGCATTGACGAAGGCATCGAGCTCGGGGCTGTCGATCGCGAGGACGAGGCCGGGATTGGTGCAGAACTGCCCAGCGCCCATCGTCAGCGACTGGACGAACGCGGTCGCCAGCGCGGCACCGCGCGCGGCGAGCGCTGCGGGGAAGAGGATCACCGGGTTGATGCTCGACATCTCGGCATAGACCGGGATCGGCACGGCGCGCTGGGCTGCAATCTTGACGAGCGCCAGCCCACCGCCGCGCGAGCCGGTGAAACCGACCGCCTTGATCCGCGGATCGGCGACGAGCGCGCCGCCGAGATCGTTGGTCTCACCAGGCAGATACGAGAAGGTGCCGGCGGGCAGGCCGCACTTGGCGACCGCGCTGGCGATCGCACGCGCGACGAGCTCGCCGGTGCCGGGATGCGACGGATGGCCCTTGACGATCACCGGGCAGCCCGCGGCGAGCGCCGACGCGGTGTCACCACCGGCGACCGAGAAAGCGAGCGGGAAGTTCGACGCGCCGAACACCGCGACGGGACCGAGCGCCACATTGACGCGGCGCAGATCGGGGCGCGGCAGCGGCGCGCGGTCGGGAAGCGCCGGGTCGATCGTCGCATCGAGCCAGTCGCCCTGGCGGACGACGGTCGCGAACAGCCGCAGCTGGCCGACGGTACGGCCACGCTCGCCTTCGATCCGCGGGCGGGGCAGGCCGCTTTCCTGGACGGCGCGGTCGATCAGTTCGTCGCCGATCGCGACGATCGCATCGGCGATCGCCTCGAGGAAAGTCGCGCGCGTTTCGGGATCGGTCGCCGCATATTCGGGGAAGGCCGCTTCGGCGAGCGCCGCCGCATCGGCCACGGCATCGGTGCCGGCCGAGGAGAAATCGGGGGTGAGGGTCGCGCCGGTCGAAGGGTCGATCCCCGAAAATCGCGTCGTCGCCTGCCGTTGTTCGGCACCGATCAAAATCGCTCCGTCGATCATAGATACTGTTCCTTGAATTAGTCCGACATAATAGAAGCTGCCGGCGCAGAGTACAAGGCGATCGGCGCAAAGGCTCGTCGCGGACATCGGCCCGTCCGCGCGAAACGGACGGGCCGACCGCTTGATCAGATGAAGCGGTTGATGAGGTTCTCGATCCGCTCCTGCCGGCCCGAGCGCGGCTGTGGGTCGATGCCCTGCTCGACCGCGAGATCGGCGATCGCCGCCAGGTCGAGCGACCCGATCTTCTGGCCGAAATCGGCATCCCAGCCGGCATAGCGCTCGGTCTTGATCGCATCGAGGCGCCCGTCCTCGATCAGCGCTGCTGCATTGAGCAGGCCCTTGGCGACGACGTCGATCGCGCCGACATGGCCGTGGAACAGGTCGACCGCATCCATCGACTGGCGCCGCACCTTGGCGTCGAAGTTGAACCCGCCGGTGGTGAAGCCGCCCGCGCGGATGATCTCGAGATTGGCGAGCGTCAGCTCCTCGACCGAATTGGGGAACTGGTCGGTATCCCAGCCATTCTGCGGATCGCCGCGGTTGGCGTCGATCGAGCCGAAGATGCCGAGCGCCGCCGCGGTCGCGATCTCATGCTCGAAGGTGTGGCTGGCGAGCGTCGCGTGGTTCGCCTCAATGTTGACCTTCACTTCATTCTCGAGGCCGTAGCGCTTGAGGAAGCCGTACACCGTCGCGGTGTCGAAATCGTACTGGTGCTTGGTCGGCTCGAACGGCTTTGGCTCGATCAGGATCGTGCCGGTGAAGCCGATCTTGTGCTTGTGCTCGACCACCAAGTTGAGGAAGCGGCCGAGATTGTCGAGCTCGCGCTTGAGATCGGTGTTGAGCAGCGTCTCATAGCCTTCGCGACCGCCCCACAGCACGTAGTTCGCGCCGCCGAGGCGATGCGTCGCCTCGAGCGCGTCGCGGACCTGCATCGCGCCGAACGCGAAGACTTGCGGGTCTGGGTTGGTCGCGCCGCCGGCGGCGAAGCGCGGGTGGCTGAACAAATTGGCGGTGCCCCACAGCAGCTTGCGGCCCGACGAGGCCTGGAGCTTCTCGAGGTGATCGACCGCTTCGGCGAAGTTGCGGCGATGCTCGGTGATGGTGGCGGCATCGGCCATCACGTCGACGTCGTGGAAGGTGTAGAACGGGATGTCGAGCTTGGTGATGAAGTCGAACGCGACTTCGCGCTTCTGCAAAGCCGCTGCCGAATCATTCGCGCCGGCGTGCCACGGGCGGTTGAACGTGCCGCCACCGAACACGTCCGAGCCGGGCCAGCAAAAGGTGTGCCAGAAGCAGGCGGCGAAGCGCAGATGGTCTTCCATCCGCTTGCCCATGACGACGCGGTCCTTGTCGTAATAGCGATAGGCGAGCTCGTCGTCGCTCTCGGGGCCCTTGAAGGCGATCTGCGGAATGTCGGCGAAGAAATCGGTGGCCATCGGGGCGCTCCTTGGGTGTCAGTTGGATGCGGTGAGCGGGGAGATGCGCGAATAGGCTGCCTTGAACCTTGCCTTTTTGGGGGCGAGGCGGCGGACCAGTTTGGCATTGGGGGCGATGCGGTGCGAGACGGGCGGTGCGACGCAGACTTCGGCGGGCGTTCCGCCATCGACCGCGATCTGCGCGAGCCGCGCGGCGCCGAGCGCGGGACCGACCTCGCCGCCCTGGAGGTAGACCAACGGCACGTCCATCGCGGCGGCGAGCGTCTTTCCCCAATAATGCGAGCGCGCGCCGCCGCCGATCACCGCGAGTTCGGCGACCTCGGTTCCGGCTTCGCGCAGCACGTCGAGCCCGTCGGCGAGCGCGAACGCGACGCCTTCGAGCACCGCCTGCGCCAGCCGGTTGGCGTCGGTGTCGTTGTCGAGCCCGAAAAAGGCGCCGCGGACCTGCGCGTCGTTGTGCGGGGTGCGTTCGCCCGAGAGATAGGGGAGGAAGATCTCGGGACCATTGGCAGCACCCGCCGCTTCGGCGCGCTGGAACAGTTCGGCAGCACCACTCGCGCCGGTGAGCCGCGCGACCCAGTCGATGCACGACGCCGCGCTGAGGTGGACCGACATCTGGTGCCACATATCGGGCAGGCAGTGGCAGAAGGCGTGGACCGCGCGCGCCGGGTTGGGCCGGAACGCGTCATTGGCAACGAAGATCACGCCCGACGTGCCGAGCGACAGCAACGCCTTGCCGTCGGTGACGACACCGACCCCCGCCGCGCCACCCGCATTGTCGCCCGCGCCGCCTGCGACCGGGACCTGCGCCATGCCCCAGGCCTCGGCGATGTCGGCACGGAGCGTGCCCGCGACGTCGGTGCCCTCGACCAGCCGCGGCATCTGCGCCAGGGTCAGCCCGCAGGCGGCGAGCAGCGTCTCGCTCCAGCGGCGCCCCGCGACGTCGAGCCACAGCGTGCCCGCCGAATCCGACATGTCGGACGCCTTCTCGCCGGTCATCCGCAGCCGGACATAGTCCTTGGGCAGCAACACGGTCGCGACCTGCGCGAAGATCTCAGGCTCATGCCGCCGCACCCATTCGAGCTTGGGCGCGGTGAAGCCCGGCATCACGATATTGCCGCCGATGGTGCGGAAGTCGCCCGTCGTTGCCTCGAGCGCGGCGCATTCCGCGAACGAACGCCCGTCGTTCCACAGGATCACGGGGCGCAACGGCGTGTCGTCCGCGCCGAGCAAGGTCGCCCCGTGCATCTGTCCGGCGAGCCCGATCCCACGGACCGACCGGCGGACCTCGGGGTCGATCGCGAGCACTGCGGCGCTCGTCGCCTTCCACCAATCCTCGGGGTCCTGTTCGGACCACAAGGGGTGAGGGCGCTGGACGGTGAGCGCCGCGACGCCCTGGCCGACGACCGCGCCATGCGTGTCGAGGACGACGGCCTTGACGCCCGACGTGCCGATATCGATTCCGAGAAACATCGTCTGCCTTATTTGACGAGCGGATCGATCGTCTTGATCGTCCCGTCAGCGTTGAAGGTGAGCTCGGTGAGCTTGACGTTGCGCAGGTGGTTCTTCCCGCTGAGCTGCGTGTCGGCATAGAACAGCCACCACTTTCCGCCGGTCTCGATGATCGAGTGATGCGTCGTCCAGCCCTGGACGGGGTTCATGATATGCCCGCGATAGGTGAACGGGCCGTACGGACTGGTGCCCGTCGCATAGTTGAGGAAGTGCGTGTCGCCGGTCGAGTAGGTGTAATAATATTGCCCCCCGCGCTTGAACATCCACGACGCCTCGAAGAAGCGCTTATCGTGGTCGCCGCCGAGCACGGGCTTGCCGGCTTCGTCGAGGATCACCGCGTCGTGCGGCGTCTCGGCGAGGCTCTTCATGTCGGGGTTGAGCCGCGCGACCTTGCCCGTCAGCGCGGGCTTGGTGTCCTGGCCGAGGTCGGTGTCGCTGCCATTGGGATCGAACGTGCCGTTCTTCCAGCGCTGGAGCTGCCCGCCCCAGATGCCGCCGAAATAGAGGTAGCTCTTGCCGTCGGCGTCGGTGAACACTGCCGGATCCATCGAGAAGGCGCCCGCGATCGGCTTGGGGTCGGCCTTGAACGGGCCCATCGGGCTCTTCGACGTCGCGACGCCGACCATGAACTTGCCGAGGCCGTTCTTGTCCTTGGTTTTGTCGCGCGCCGGGAAATAGAGGTAATAGGTGCCGTTCTTATAGGCAGCGTCGGGCGCCCACATCTGCTGCGAAGCCCAGGGGACTTGGCGGACGTCGAGCGCGACCGGGCCGACGGTGACGGGGGCGCCGATCTTGTCCATCTTCAGCACGCGATAATCGTGCATCGCATATTGATTGCCGAGATCGTCGTCGGGGGTCTCGGTCGGCACGTCGTGCGACGGGTAGATGTAGATCTTGCCATTGAAGACGTGTGCCGACGGATCGGCGGTGTAGATCGACGTGACGAGCGGTTGCGAAAGATAGCGCCGGCCATCAGGGGCGCGATCCTGCGCCAGCGCGAGCGATGCGGTTCCACACGCCAGCACGGCGGCTACGTAGCGATACGCCATTGGTCCTCTCCCCGATGCGCGTAACCGCGCTATCGCAGACAGGTAGCGCTACCATTCGGAGGCTGCAAGCGGTTTCGGGATCGCACGCATACCAACACACGCTGCTGGCGGAGCGAGCCGTCGCCGATAGCATCACTCCCCTAATCGACAACCGGTGGTCGGTTGGAGGCGCATGGGCGTGGTCAACACGATCTGCGGCGCTCGCGGCCAAGGTTGGAAAGCTGGATCAGTCGATGATGGCTGCCACCAAACTTGAAGCGTGCCGTGCGGTCACTCAAGCTTCGTGTCGTTCGCGTCGGCAAGGGGCGCGTCGAGGTGGAGTTGGAGGTGCGGCCTGATATCGTCGTCCGGCGATCGGATCAGGGACCTGTTGTCCTTCACAGCGCGCGGAAGCGGAAGTCGCGAAAGCGCGCTTGGCCCTGACCCGCCGCGTAGAGACCCGGCCGCAGCATCAGGAAGCCACCGCGAACATTGTGATGATAGCCCGACACCTCCATGCCCCGATCGAAGCGCTGCCAGCTTCGGCCTGCATCGTGCGATGTGTGGATGGCGACGATATGGCGCGTGTTGGTGACGCGGATCCGCATCCTTCGCCCGTGCGGGTTGGACGGGCGTCCGCGCTCCATCCCGTATTGATGCGTCACGAAACGCCGTTCGTCGAAACCGAGTCCGGCATATAATCTGTCGTCATAGAACAGCACTAGCCCGGCCGTAGCGCCGGGAGCGATCTCGACGTCGCATTCGAAGGCATAGGCCTGGTCGCCGGCCGTCAGCAGCAGGGGCGGGGAATCGACCGGCGCGGTTCCGCTCGCGCGCAGCACCAACGCGCCTTGCTCGATGCGGAGACGATCGGTTTCGTGCGGGCCGGGGCGAAAGAAGTTCCAGCGGCTGCCGAGGTCGAGCCGCGTGAAGGCGTCGCTGAGCGGCTGGCCGTGCGGCACGGCAGCACCGCCACGCGGCTTTGCGAGCGGGCGCGAGAGATCGCCGCCGGTCATCCGAAACCAGCCATCCGCGGTCCACGCGACCGGATCGAGCAGCGCCTGGCGACCGAGCGTCCAGAAGCCATTCTCGTAGCCGTGATAGATTGACCACCAACTCCCGTCGGGCGCCTCGATCAGGCTGGCATGGCCGCGCGACCACCAGCGTTCATCGGTGCTGGTGGTGCGCACGATCGGGTTGTGCGGACAGTGCTCCCACGGCCCATGCAGCGAGCGCGATCGCGCGGCGATCACCATATGCCCGGTCGGCGGGCCCGCAGTGCCGCCGACCGCGGTGATGAGATACCAGTAATCGCCGTGATGCGCGATCTTCGGTCCCTCCGGGCTGAAGCTCTCGACGTCCCATTCCGCGGGATAGTGCCACGGGTCATAGACGTGCTCGACTGCGCCGAGCGTCGAGAGGCCGTCGGGCGCGAGCCGGATGCGGTCCCCGCCCGAAAGGAACAGCCAGCGCGATCCGTCCTCCGCCACGGCGTGGCGGGGGTCGATATGGGCGGGCAAATGCAAGTCGATCGGGTCGCTCCACGGGCCGTCGATGTGATCGGCATGGATCACGAAGATCGTGTTGGGGGTCGCCTTGACCGGTATGTAGAGAAAATAGCGCCCGTCATTCTTGGCGAGGCTGACCGCCCACACCGAGCCGATGTTCTTGGTCAGCGCTGCCTTGCGCGGTTGCCAGTTCACCAGATCGCGACTGTGCCACAGCGTCAGCCCCGGGTAGGAGTCGAAGCTCGAAAAGGTCATGTAATAGTCGGCGCCGTCCTTGAGGATCGCCGGGTCGGGATGGTCGCCGGACAGCAGCGGGTTGAGGAAGCGGCCGTCGCCCAGGTCGGGCACGCGCTGGTTATCGAACCCGCGGCGCCAGGCCGCGGCGGGGAGCGCTCCCGATCCGGGCGGTGCGGCGGCGGCCGGTTCGGTGGCCAGGGCAGCGGTGCCGGCCAGCGCCAGACCGAAGGCATCGCGACGGCTGATTTCCATATCGATGTCCTAAGCGGGATTTGGGTAGGGACAAAGCCACCCCGCCGGCCGGGGCAAGCGGGGTGGAGGCTCCCGGTGGGGACTTTGAACGCGCATGCCGGGGATACCGGCGCTCATGGCTGGGGATTCCAGCCGGCATTGCCATTCCACTGGGCAAAGACCTTCGCGCGGGTGTCGAGCGAGGACAGATCGGCGGTGCTGCTGGCATAGCGCGTTTCGCGACCGGTCAGCGGCAGCGTCGCGCCGCCCGGCGTCAGCGATCCGCTCTCGCGCCAGCCCTCGCGCGCCGTCGGCAGCAGATTGGGGACCGGGTTGATGAACCAGCCTGCGGGCGCGATGTGCGCGCCCATCTTCACGCCGATATAGGCGACCGAATCACAATATTGGGTGGGATTGCCCGCCGAGCCGCCGAGTGCGAGCATCGTCGTGCAGAACCCCTGCGCCTGCGTCGAGCCGCCCGAGCGCGCGAGATAGGCCGATCCGTCGGGCACGCCGCTCGCCGCGGTCAGCGTCCCGCCGAGCACGACGAAGCCGGGATAGCCCTTGGCCGCGCGCGACTGGAAGAGGTAGCCGCCCGACCCCGGTGTCGTCGGATCGAACACGGTGCGAAGTTCGGAATTCTCGATCACTTCGGCGAAGGGATAGCCCCACAGGAAATCGACATCTCCGGTGATCAGGCTGTTGTAGATCCACACCCAGCCTTTCATCTGCAAGGTATCCTGCGTGCCGAGGAAGTTCATGTCGGTGGCGATGAAGCGCGATCCGTTGAGCGTCGCCGAATTGTAGTAGATCACCTCGGCCTGGCTGTTCTGCGTGGCATCCTTCACGTGCGTGTTGGCGAAAGTGAAGTTGCTCAGCTTGAGCAGATCGCCGCCCTCGACCAGCAGCACCGCGCGCCCGCCGCCGAGCGACAGGCGCGTGCCGAGCGTGGCGGCGCCGCCGATGTTGCTGAAGGTGGTGTTCGGGGTCGCGCGGCTGCCGCCGGTGCCGGGATTGAACGCTTCCCAATTGCTGTTGCGCACGATCGTCCCGGCGCGGCTCTCCCCGAGGATCGTCAGATTGCTCACGTTGCGCAGGAACAGTTGCTCGTCATAGGTCCCGTTCTTGAGCGTGATCGTCTTCGGGCTGGCGGCACTCGGGCACGACAGGCAGCCCGTCGCCATGACATAATCGAGCGCGCCCTGCAGCGAGCGGAAGTCGGCCGGTTCATCGTCGTCGACGATGAGATTGGTGGTCGAGGTCGGCGCGGACTTGGTGCGGAAGGTCCAGGCGGTGGCGCCGCCGATCCCCGGGAAGCTCCCCGCGCCGCCGAACGGGCCGTTGAACACCGACTGGTCGACCTGAACGTAATACGCTGTGTCATACGCCAGCACGCCGTCGTGGAGCTTGATCGTTGCGACATTGCCCGCGACGCTGACGGGCCGATAATAGGTGTAGCGATATTGCGTGAGGCTCGGCACGCCGTTGCCGATCTTGTCGATCTCGGTATTCGCGGCGCCGAGTGCGCTCTGCGTTTCGCCGCCGGTGGTGACGATGTTCGCCGAAGTGTCGATCGTGTCGACCAGCGTTCCGTCGCTGCGATAGACGCGGATCGTGCCCGAGCCGGTGATCACTGGCGGGCCATCGAAGGTCAGCCGTAGCAGCGTGTCCTTGAACGCGGCGGTGTCGCCCGTCGTAGGCGAGACCGTCAGCGGTGCGGCGGTCGCGCTCGGTGTCGGGGTCGGCGTACTGCCGCCATCTTGGCCGCACCCGCCGGTCAACACCAGCATGGCCGTCAGCGACAGCCCGATCCGCACCTTCATCGCCGTCTCCCGTATTCGATGCCGGATGGTTCGATCTCCAACATTCTCAGCTCATCTTGATACCGGTGTCATTGGTCGTCAAGGGTCGATACTGATCGATATAGGGGGCAGATCAGACACTTTCGAAGAGTCTATTGAGCGGGATCAATTCGCAGGTGCAAAATTCGTCAATCCAACGCCGCTGACTTATTGACACCGGTGACATCGGCAAATCATAAGAGCCGCCAGGGCGTCCGCAGAGGCGTCAACCGGGGAGAGAGTCATGCTGAAGGTCGATATGCGTCACGGCGCATCGCTTGCTGTCGTCGCGTTCTGCGGGCTTGTCGCTGTCGCTACCGCGAGCGCCCAGAATGCTCCAGCGACGCCTGATATCGGCCGGGTCGCCGACGACACCGCGCAGGATATCGTCGTCACCGGATTTCGCGCCAGCCTGTCCAACGCGGTCAACCAGAAGCGGCGCGCCAACCAGATCATCGATGCGATCACGGCCGAGGATATCGCCGATTTTCCCGACGCCAACCTCGCCGAATCGATCCAGCGCCTGCCGGGTGTCTCGATCGACCGCGACAATGGCGAAGGGCGCTCGATCACGGTGCGCGGCCTCGGCGGTGATTTCCAGCAGACGCGCTTGAACGGCGCCGACGCGCTGAGCGTCACCGGCGGGGGCAACGATCCCTCGGGGGCGAACCGCACGCGCGGCTTCGATTTCAACACCTTCGCGTCCGAACTGTTCGGCGGCGTGACGATCACCAAGACGACCTCGGCGGCGAATGACGAGGGATCGCTCGGCGCGATCATCGATCTCACCACGGGCCGACCGCTGGCGAACAAGAAGGATCGCTACGCGCTCGGGCTCGAGAGCGAATATCGCGAGAACGGCAAGACGGTGAACCCGCGGCTGACCGCTTTGGTGTCGAAGCATATCACCCCGACACTCGGCATCCTCGGCTCGATCGCCTATCAGGACCAGCGCCAGCAGATCGATTCGTACCAGCGCAGCATCGGGCAGTTCGATTACGCCTATCGCTCGTCGCAGCTCAACGGCGTCACGCCCAACACCTATGGCTTCGCTCGGCCGTCGAACCAGGGGACTGGCGCGACATTCGGCTCGGATCCGGCGGCCTATGCGCTGATCACGCCAACCACGCTGATCCCGGCGCTGCCGTCGATCAACCGGCAGGACCTGCACTATAAGCGGCTCGGCGCGACCGCGACGCTCCAGTGGAAGCCTACGGTCCACACCGAAGTGACGCTTGACGGCGTCTTTTCGAAGTACGACCAGGATTCGACGATCGCGGGGATCACCACGATCGGGCTCAACCGCAACGGCACCAACGCCCGCGCGGCGCAGACTGGCGCCAACGGTCTGCGCGCCGCCGGCACCGCCAACGGCTATGCCGACCGCGTCGCGCTCTATCCGAACTGCAGCCCGTCGGCGGCGCTCGACTGCCAGGGCACACAGGGCAGCGCGACGGTACTGCCGGGCTATTTCAACAGCCAGAACCCCAACAATCTCAATCCGTTCGACTATTACAACAACCCGGCGTCGCCCGGCTATGTCGCGACCGCGAACCAGACCGGCTTCTACAACGAGCTGATCGGCCGCCCCAACACCAAGATCCGCGCCGCCAACGTCAATGCGGCGGGGCAGGCCGACTATCTCGTGCTCGACGATGTCGACTGGCGCAGCTCGACGCAGCGCGTGTCAGGGACGACCAAGTTCTGGCAGGGCACACTCAATCTCAAGCAGGATATCGGCGAGCGGCTACATTTTGTCGGCACCGCCGGCTATTCGCGGTCGGAGTATAAGGGCACGACGCTGCTCGCCGAGTTCAACGCGATCGACAAGGACAATTACGTCTTCGACGGGCGCGGCAGCGGCAAGATGCCCGTGTTCAGCCCCGGCTTCGACGTCGCCAATCCGCAGAACTGGACGCTGGTGAAGGGCCTGTCGACGATCCGCTATCTGACCGATGACATCGTCAACAGCTTCCGTGTCGCGCGTGGCAGCCTGATCTGGGACGTCAACGACCTGTTCAAGGTCCAGGGCGGGCTGACCTACAAGCGCTTCAGCTATTCGAGCCTGCAGGGGCGGCGCAACAGCGACATCGAGGCGATCAATCCGACGCTCGCCGAAGCCAAGCTCGCGATCACCGATCTCGGGCGCTCGTATGATTTCGGTCGTGGCCTCCAGGTCCCGGCGGGGACGCCGACCAGTTTCTACGCCCCCGACATCGACAAGTTCAGCAACGCGTTCGGCATCGATTGCAACTGCGTCAACAAATTCGGCGATTTCCGTGCGCAGGCCGATGCGCGCCAGGCCAATCGCGTCACCGAAAACGACCTTTCGGGCTATCTCGAATTCGACTGGGACGGAACGCTGTTCGGCAAGCCGTTCCGCGGCAATGCCGGGACGCGCATCGCCAAGACGATCGTGCGCGGGACGGGGTCGGTCGGCGGCGCCGCCAATGGCGTGGCGGGCGTGCTCGTCACTGCGCGTAACGAATATACCGACTATCTGCCGGCCTTCAACGCGGCGTGGGAGTTCCTCCCCAACACGCTGCTGCGGCTCGCCTCGGCCAAGGTCATCGCGCGACCCCAGCTCGCCGCGCTGACGCCGGGGACGACGTCGTTCCCGACCGGGCTCAACGCGACCACCGCGCCGCAGATCACCGTCGGCAATCCCTATCTCAACCCGTATCGCGCGACCAATTACGATGTCGCGCTCGAACATTATTTCGGTCGCGGCGGGCTGATCTCGGTCGGGTTCTTCATGAAGAATCTCGAGACCTTTCCGCAGCAGATCGCCGGCGAATATGCGCTCCAGTCGATCTACGACGCCGCCACGCTGGAATCGATCTATGCGAGCATCACCAGCCCGACCTTGCTCGCCTATACCCAGCAAGGCGGGGTCTTTGCGGTGCGCCAATACAATGACGCGCCGGGCGGCAAGATCCGTGGCGTCGAGGTCAACGTCCAGTCGCAATTCTTCTTCCTGCCGGGGTTCCTCAAGAATTTCGGCGTTACCGCCAACTACACGCACATCTCGTCGAAGCTCAATTATCTGACGAGCGCACAGCTGGCGACGACGCGGACGCAGACCGGGACCGCGGTCAACGTCTATGCGCAGGGGCCATTCCTCAACACCTCGCCAGATGCATTCAACGCGACGCTATATTATGAGGACGCCAAATTCTCGGCGCGCGTCTCGGGCGCGTACCGCACGCAATATGTCACGCGCTTCCCGCTCGCATCGGGAACATGCGCGGTCGGCTTGACGACCAACAACGGCGCGGTGTGCAACTCGCCGGTGGTCTCCGATTTCGGCTATCGCGCGAGCCAGTTCAATGTCGATGCGGCGATGTCCTATGCGCTGACCAGCTATGCGCGGCTGACGCTCGAGGGCCGCAACCTGACCAACGCGGCGAGCTATGCGACCGAATATCAGGCCGACCCCGTCGCGCAGAACTACCAGAGCACCGGGCGGGTGATCACCGCCGGCGTGCGGTTCGTCTTCTGATGGGTTCCAGCGTAAAGGACGCAGCGATGCGCTATTCAATTCTTGCCGCGACGAGCCTGATCCTCGCCGCTCCCGCCACCGCACAGGATCGCCGCACGGTGACCGAGCCGCGTCTGCCCGCGACTGCGTGCGAGACGCTGACGCCCAAAGCGGGCAACCGCGCCGCCGAGTTGCAGGCCGCGCTCAAGCGCTGTGTGGGGCAGGCGGTGCGGCTGAGCGCAGGGCGCTACGACAGCGGGCCGCTCGAACTGCCGATGCGGACGACGCTGTGGCTCGATCGCGCTGCCGTGCTCGCCGCGATCCCCGATCCGGCGCTGTTCGACATTGGCGAGCGCGCTTGCGGGAAGATCGACCAGCGCGGCAAGGGCTGTCGCCCGCTGTTGCACATCGCCGATGCGACCGACGTCGCGATCGTGGGCGACGGCACGATCGAGGGCAATGGCGGCCAGCCGATGCCCGGCGGAAGCGAAACCTGGTGGCAGCTCGCGCGCCGCGCGCAGGTCGAGAAGGGCAATCAGAACGTCCCGCGCCTGATCGTCGCCGATCGCGGGCGCAACTTCACGCTGTACCGCGTGCGCCTGGCGAACTCGCCCAATTTCCATGTCGTCGCCAATCGCCTGCAGGGCTTCACCGCGTGGGGCGTGATCGTCGACACGCCCGCCGACGCGCGCAACACCGACGGGATCGATCCCGGCGCGAGCGAGGACGTGACGATCACCAAGACCTTCATCCGCACCGGCGACGACAATGTCGCGATCAAGGCGGGCAAGACCGGCGGCACGCGTTACGTCTCGATCCTCGACAACCATTTCTACTCGGGCCACGGCATGTCGATCGGCAGCGAGACCAATGGCGGCGTCGCGCACGTGCTGGTCAAGGGGCTGACGCTCGACGGCACCACTTCGGGTTTGCGCATCAAGAGCGATGCGAGCCGCGGCGGGCTGGTCGAGGACGTGCATTACGAGGACGTCTGCATTCGCGGCAGCAAACGACCGATCGACATCTACACCGCCTATGACAAGGAGGCGCGCGGCGACCTGATCCCGGTCTATCGCGGCATCGTGCTGCGGCGGGTTTATGGCGATGGCGGGCGGCTGATCGCCAATGGCTATGACGCCGCGCACACGCTCGAGCTCGCGCTCGACGACGTGCGGTTCACGGCGGTACCGCGATGGGAAACCGTGCACGCCCGCTTCCTGATCGGCAAAGGCGGCGCGGTGCCCGATCCTACCGGTCAAGCGACCGAGCAGGCTTCCATTGCCGCGCGGTGCGATGCCGCATGGCGTACGTTTCCGGAAAAGCCGTAGCGCAAGGTGATGCCGCGTCGCGGTATCGGCCAAGGGTGTGGTCCCTCCTGCCGCGCCGCGCGCTTGTTATTGCGATCGCCATAGACCCGGCGCAGCGCCGCGACCTGGACATGAGCCGCGACCGTGGACTGGAAACCCATCGCGGTGAGGCCATAGCCCGATAGGATGCGGAACGTTTCGCAGGTCGACACGCCTCCAGCGTTCGGGGGAAGTGCCGAAACGACGGGAAAGGCGATCGGCGCCAGTTCGCGCCTCGGCCGGTGGCGGCGATCAGTCCAGGCGCCGTGGCGGGATCGGCCCGTAGCCGCCGATCGCGCTTGCTCGGCGGGGTGCCGCGTGGCCGAAAGATGGAGGCGGGACCTCGGCGATGCGGACGCTTCTAAACGAACGTTCGCTTATTTTGGCGACTATCTTCGCCGCTGGCGCCAGGATGTGCATAACAAGACCGCGTTGGCCACGGGGCATCAACGTGGCCGGAGTTTGTGATGGCACTATCTGGACGGCTTGCTGAACTTTCCGACTGGCACCAGGCACCGCGCGTTCGGCCGCTGAACGACCGATTGCCAGCGCAGGGCGGTCGATACGTCCTGTGCTGGCTTCAGCAGGCGCTGCGCGCTTGCGACAACCCCGTTATCGACGCAGCCGTCCGCCTCGGCAACGCGCTGCACCTGCCGGTGCTGGTCTATCACGGTGTCCGCGAGGACTATCCGTATGCGTCGGACCGGCTGCACCACTTCATCCTGAGAGCGAGCATCGATCTCGCGGAGGGATGTCGCCAGCGCGGGCTGGCTTGCGTCCAGCACGTCGAGCGTGCCGAGCGACGGGAAAAGGGTCTGGTTTACCGGCTGGGTGTCGCGGCGGCGGCGATCGTCGTGGAAGACCAGCCGACCTTCGTTGCGCGGTGGCAGTCGGAACGCGTGGCGGCAAGGGTCGATGTGCCCGTTCTTGCGGTGAATGCCGCCTGTCTGGTGCCACCGGCGGTCATCGGCCGCGACGTGCAGGGGCGGACCGCTTTCCTGCGTCGCCATGAGCCAGCGCGGGCCGCTTGGGCGGCCTGGGACGAGGAAATCGCAGACGTCGCCGCCTATTCCGGAGCGTTGCCGTTCACGCCTGACACGCTCCGCGCGGACGAGCTGGGCACCCTGATTGCCGGCCTCGACATCGACCATTCGGTCCCGGTCACCCCGATGCATCCAGCGGGTCGGAACGCGGCGGAGGCGCGGCTCACACGCTTGGTCGCAGACGTGCTGCCTGGCTACGCGTCCAACCGGAACGATGCCACGCGTCTCGACAGCGCGAGCGGTCTTTCGCCTTATCTGCACTTTGGCGTGCTTGGCCCGCGCGAGGTCATGGCGGCAGTGAACGGCGCTGCCGCAGGTGGACAGCACAAGCGCAAGTTCGCCGACGAGTTGCTCGGCTGGCGGGAGTGGTTCCACTATCAAGCGCGGCATCTCGACGCGCCCGAACGGTACGACCGGATCGCCCCCTGGGCGCGCCAGACACTCACCGACCATGCCGGCGACCTCCGCCCCGACCAAGAGACGCTTTCAGCCATGCTGAGGGGCGAGACACGCGACGAGACGTGGAATGCGTGTCAGCGCCAGTTCCTGGCCGAGGGCTGGATGCACAACAACCTGCGGATGTACTGGTGCAAGCGCATCATCGCGATGACGCCCAGTCCGGAAGCGGCATGGGCGACCGCTTGCTATCTCAATGATCGCCTGAGCCTCGATGGCCGTGACCCAAGTACCTACGGCAACATCGCCATGATGTTCGCCGGGGCGCCCACGGATCGTGAGGGTCCGGTCTATGGGCGTGTGGCGACGCGGGGTGACGGCTCCACCCGTCATCGGGCGGGCGGGGACGCGTGGCTGGCAACGGCGGCGTCTCGGCCTGTTCCTCTTGTGTCTGTCCCTGGATTTCCACCGGTAGACCCGTATCTCGCGAGCTAGACAGATATCGCTTCGGTCGGCCGGCCGCTGCTTTTAGGCGCCGGGTGAGCGCCGTTATTATCTGGCCAATGCCCGGCGTGGAGCTTGCAAAGCGCGATCAGCAGGTACGGCGAGCCAGGTCGGTTCCACGCCGACGCGGTTGGAAGATCCTGCGCAGTAGCCGTGCCCGCTGCGTCGATCATTTGGTGCAGCCACGGGGAGTGCCACCCGGTGGACTCCACGATCGAAGCGGTGTCGCTGCCACCGCCAATAGCCGAGGCAGACAGAACGCCGTAAACACCGGTCCCGATCCAGCACGTGCATCGAAGGTCGACGGTGCGACGTGGCGGAGAGAGTGTCCCCCTAACCTCAATCCGGACTGTACCGTCTCGATACGTTGAACCCCACGGAAACCTACACTTCCGCCTTTGTCCCCATTCCGATTTACCGTTCTGTGTCGTTTACGTTCCCATAAAACCGCGCTACTATCGGGGAGCGGATTAGGGAACGGACACGCTATGCCTCGCAAATTGAGCAACGCGCTTACAGCGCTGCAAGTGAAGAACGCGAAAGCGGGTCGGCACGCTGATGGCGGTGGCCTTCACTTGCTGGTGAAAGACACCGGGGCGCGGTCCTGGGTTTTCCGGTTCATGCTGAAAGGCCGGTCGCGTGACATTGGGCTAGGCGCGGCTGGACCGGACGGCATTTCCCTATCGGCGGCGCGCGATCTAGCAGCGGCGCTGCGCTTGAAGGTCAAGGCCGGGATAGACCCGCTCGAAGAACGCCAGAGAGAGGCCGCACAGGCCCTTGCGGACGCGCAGGCGGCACAGGTGGCCGGGGTGACGTTCAAGGCCGTTGCGGAGGCCTATATCGGCGCGAACGAAGCGAGCTGGCGCAACGCGAAGCATCGGCAACAGTGGAGCAACACGCTTGCGAGCTACGTCTATCCGATCGTTGGCGATATGCGGGTTAGCTCGATCGACACGGCGCATATTCTGCAAATCATCGAACCCATGTGGAAGGCGACGCCGGAAACCGCCAGCCGCGTGCGCGGTCGGATCGAAACCGTATTGGATGCGGCAAAGGCCCGCGGCTATCGTGAGGGCGAAAACCCCGCCCGGTGGCGCGGGCATCTTGCGCAGTTGCTTCCCGCGCGGCCTCGCCTGTCACGCGGCCATCACAAGGCCCTGCCTTATGAGACTGTACCCGCGTTCGTTGCCGATCTGCGCGAGCGCAAGGCCTTCGCCGCGCTAGCGCTCGAGTTCGCAATTCTGACAGCGACGCGCACAAACGAAGTGCTTGGCGCGACCTGGGCAGAGGTAGATATGGACAAGGCAACGTGGACGATCCCCGCCGATCGCATGAAGGCGGCGCGGGAGCATCGCATACCGCTGTCGCCCCGCGCGTTGGAGATCCTCGAAAGCGTCAAGGCTGCCGGTAAGGGGCATCTATTCCCCGCCACCGAGGGCGGCAAAATGTCTAATATGGCTATGGCGATGCTGCTGCGGCGGATGGAAGTCGATTGCACGGTTCACGGCTTCCGGTCGGCGTTTCGCGATTGGGCTGCGGAGTCGACAGGGTACGCGCACGAAGTCTGCGAAATGGCGTTGGCGCATGTCATCGGCAACAAAGCCGAGGCGGCCTATCGGCGTGGCGATCTATTCGACAAGCGGCGGCGGATGATGGCCGATTGGGCCGCCTTCTGTGCGCGCGGCGACGCAGCCGGCGCTACTGTCACGCCAATGCGGCGGGCGCACGTTGCCTGATACCCGCCCCCCCCGGCAAGCGGCCGCGCTGGTGGCCTGGGCTGCACTCGAGGCGGCTGGCGGCCTATACCCGCCCCATAGCGAGGAAACGCCACCAGCCGGGATGCTGGAAGGCTTAGGCGAGTATGACGCCGCCGCGGTGCAAGCAATCGTGCGCGACACTATGCGCCGTGCCCCGGCTGATCGCGTTTGGCCTTGGATCGCGCGGGCAATCTATCGCTATGAGGTAGAGCTAGCAGCCGATGGCTTCGCGGACTTGGCGGACCCGAGCGCGGATGACCTACTAGAGCAGGTAGCAAAACACGCCGCGGCGTTGCGACATACACTTAACCGCTTATCGCTATTGTCGCTTAAGTCACCCGCAAAAGTAGGAAAGCAGAATCACGCGAACGCGCTGCGGTTCGGGCAAGCGCTAACCGATCATTTCGAAAGCAAGCGAGAACGTGGGGGGCGTTCCGCGTTTTTCGATGATCTACAATTTTGCGTTGACGCCCTTAAGACACCCGAAAAACAGATGGCGGACCTTCGTAAGCGGCACGCTGCATTGCGGGCGCGAGGGGCACTAGACGAATATCAGGCGTATCTGGAGGGCTCAACATTGGCCCGGAATTTAGCCGGTAGCCCAGACCTTCCCTCGCGCAGCCGAGGCCCAGACGACCCGTTTTTGGCGGGGCTGGTGGCTGACCTAGCCGAAGTATGGGCGAGGGTGACAGGCAAGAAGCCGAGCGCATCTTATAAATTCACTGTCAGAGACGAAGGGCCGCCGTTCGTCAGGCTTGTAAACGGGTGCTTGATGCTCGCCCACCACGGCAAAGCCACCCCGGAGCAGGTCAAGACCGCTTTGCCCGAGCGGCTCGACGCTTCCCCGTCAAAGTAGGGTAATTGCTCGCCGATATTTATGAGCAATCCCCCCGCTTAAGCCCCGATCCACGGGAGCATTACCGCCTTGTGTCAAATCAGACCGAGGTGGATTATGAATACGACCAACATAGAATTGCCGAAGCTGGCTTACAGTGTTCGCGAGGCTTGTGCGGCGTCGAGCTTGGGACGCACCAAGCTTTGGGCACTAATCAATGACGGGCACCTGAAAGTTACGCGCATAGGTGGTCGCACGATCATCCCAGTTGAGAGCCTACATGCCCTCGTTACTGGCGAGCCCATGCCCGCAGAGACCCTTCCCTCATCGGTTACTGGGGAGGTCTGAAACATGACCGACAAACAAAACCCGACCACCAACGGCAGCCGGGCTCTGTGGATTAGCTTTGCAGGCGCTTCCGCAGAATCCTTTAACGGTTTCGAGCGCGACCCGCAATCATATGTGGACAGGTGGAACGCCGCCCTTTGCGGTGGCGACAGCCCCTATAACGATCGCCCCGGCTCGAAGGGGCAGGCAGAGACGAGCGGAGAGGCAGCCGAAGCTATCGCGTCCGAAGCTCGCGTTATTCGTCAAAAGGTTATGCGCGCGCTTTATCAGTGTCCCGCAGGTCTGACAGCCGAGGAAATAGCCGAGCGCATCGGCCATTCACGCCCCGCGACGCAGCCCCGCACCAGCGAGCTACGCAGCGCCGGCCGAATCTTCGATAGCGGCCACCGCCGCCGTAACGCATCCGGCAAGCGCGCTATCGTCTGGTCTGTCTTGGAGCCGAAGGCATGAGCAGCGTTTATGAGGCAGGGGCGACGACCGCGCGCCTAGACGATGCTATCGCCATAGCTCCCCCGCATTTCCGCCCGATCCTGCTAGCCGTGCGTGACTTTCGCGCCGGGTTGCTGATCGTATCGCAGGGGCAAACACCCTTCGCGGTTTCCTATAAGCCCGCGCGCCCCGCCATCTTGCTTATTGGCGACGATCTGGTGCGTGCGATGGGGCCGGCCGGCTTCCACGAAGAATCGCTGCACGCGGCTATCGCCTCGAGCGACGCTTTCGTGATTGTGGCAGGCGCACCATTGCCCGAATTGTACGCGGTCGGTTCCGCCATCGCCGTAGGCGGCAAGCGCGGCATGATAATCGAGACGCAGCCGCAGCAAGTCGCGGCCTGGGCTGGTCTGATCGACAAGCTTGCCAAAGGCCGCCCGGTTTTGGTGTCCGTACCGAAGGCGGGTGAAGCATGACCGCCCGCGTTTTCGGCATTGAGCGGTGGCGAGATGCCCGCGTGAACCGTGCCCGCGTCGGCAAGGCTCCCCGGCTGGCAGTGCGTCGCACGATACTGTTGCGCCAAACCGTTGCCGGTAGCTGGGCAGTAACGGTCCAGGAATGGCGCTTCGGCATGTGGAAGCAACCCGAGGTGCTTTGCCGCGGCGTACCGCTCCCTAAGGCCCGTGCGACCGCTCTTGCGGCATGGCGCGACCGACGCCTGCCGCTGCTTTGGGCTTATCTCGACAACAATACGCGGCCTTTCCACGAAGGCCGCAGCGAGCCCCGAGAGGCGCGAGCATGACACAGGCAATCCGCAAATACTCCGATCGCGCGCCTTCCGATCCCCATGCGTTCCGGCGTCTGGTCGATGATGCCAAATCGCATCACAACCTGTCGGATCTGGTGGCGCGCTATACGAAGCTGCATCGCCGGGGGCCTTCCGAAATGGTCGGATTGTGCCCGCTCCACGATGAACGCTCGCCAAGCTTCGAAGTGAACGACCGCAAGGGCACTTGGCATTGTTGGGGCGGGTGCGGTGGCGGAGATATGTTCGCTTTGTCAATGACACTGTAAAATTCCCCACATGTGGCAAAGTAAAATTCCCCACTTTGCGAACGCGGGATGTCAGGTGAGCTGGTCTGCGGCACCTCCTTGCTTTGGCGGCCGGCCGCGCCGCCTGGGCTCGGCACTGGCGGTCGGCGCGAGCGTCGAAGTCGTTCTGACCTGCTCCGGCAGCAGGGCGGCATGCCGGCGAAGTCTGTAGCTGGATCCATCGATCTGGATGACGATGGCGTGGTGGAGAAGGCGATCCAGGAGTGCCGTCGCGACGACGGGGCTTCCAAAAATCTCGCCCCATTCTGCAAAACCGCGGTTAGAGGTTAGGATCATGGCGCCCTTTTCGTAGCGCGCGTTGACCAGTTGGAAGAACAGGTTTCCGCCGCCGGGTATGACTGGGAGGTATCCGATCTCGTCGATGATCAGCAGGGCCGGACGGCAGAAGTGTCGGATCTTGGCCGCCAGGTTCCCTTCGCGTTCAGCTTTGGCGAGAAGGCCGATCAGATCGGCAAGAGCGATGAACGAGACGCTCTTGCCCGCCTTGACGGCTTCGACGCCGAGCGCGGTCGCCAAGTGGCTTTTGCCTGTGCCTGGTGGCCCGAGAAGGTGGACCACCTCGCACCGGCCGACGAAGCTGAGCTCTGCGAGAGCCATGATCCTGGCCTTGTCCAGCGAGGGCTGGAACGCGAAGTCGTAGCCCGCAAGCGTCTTGATGGCACCAAGCCTGCCCATGACGAGCGCGGTCTTGATACGTCGGCTCTCCCGGAACGTCAGCTCTTCGAGCAGGAGTTGCTCGATTGCCTCGAGGGCGGTGAGCT
>NZ_JASJVC010000008.1:0-88755 GCF_035019905.1 Sphingomonas sp. 10B4
GGGGGGGGGGGGGGGGGGGGGGGGGGGGGGGGGGGGGGGGGGGGGGGGGGGGGGGGGGGGGGGGGGGGGGGGGGCGCCCCCCCCCCCCCCCCCCCCCCCCCGCCGCACGCTTTCGTTCAGGCTTCGGCGGTTTCCAGCGCCGGATAGTCGATATACCCCTCGGCGCCCTGACTGTACCACGTCCGCGGGTTATCCGCGGCGAGCGGCGCACCGGTGCGCAGACGCTCGGGCAGATCGGGATTGCTGATGAAGGTGCGGCCGAACGCGATCGCATCGGCGACCCCCGAATCGATCGCCGCCTGCGCCTCTTCGACGCTGCGATAGTCTGAGTTCAGCACGAGCGGGTTCGAGAACGCCTCGCGGATTTCGGGCGAGAGCTTGGGAACGTCGGTGCGGCCGAACGTGCCGTCGGGGCCGGGCTCGCGCAGTTCGAGGAACGCGATGCCGATCTCGTCGAGCGCCTTGGCCGCAGCGACGAACAGCGCCTTGGGATTGCTGTCGTCGACGCCCTGCGAATCGCCATTGGGCGACAGGCGGATCGACGTGCGGTCGGCCCCTGCGACGCCAGCGACGCGCTCGGTCACCTCGCGCATCAGGCGGATGCGATTCTCGATCGAGCCGCCATAGATGTCATCGCGGAAATTGGCGTTATCGCGCAGGAACTGGTCGATCAGATAGCCGTTCGCGCCGTGGATCTGGACGCCGTCGAACCCGGCGGCGAGTGCGTTCTTTGTCGCGAGCTCGTAATCGGCGAGCAGGCGCGGAATCTCGTCGAGCGCGAGCGGACGCGCCGTCTCGAAATCCTGCTTGCCTTCGTAGGTGTGCGCCTGGCCCGCCGTCGCAGTGGCCGACGACGAAACCGGCTGTCCGCCGATCACCGACGAATGCACCTGGCGCCCCATATGCCACATCTGGACGATGATCCGGCCGCCCGCGGCATGGACCGAATCGGTGACGGGCTTCCACGCTTCGACCTGCTCGTCGGTCCACAGGCCCGGCGCGAACGGCCAGCCAAGGCCTTCCTGGCTGATCCCGGTGGCTTCCGAGATGATCAGGCCGGCGCTGGCGCGCTGCGTGTAATATTCGGCCATCATCTCAGTCGGCACATGCGCCTTCGTGGCGCGGCCGCGCGTCAGCGGGGCCATCAGGATGCGGTTGGGGGCGTGGATCGCACCGAGCTGGATGGGATCGAACAGACTTGGCATGCGGAGTCCTTTTGCTGAGACGCGCCCCAGATAGGAAGCTAGGGGGCAGCATGCACCCGCGTTCGCCGAAAAGAAAATCTGTCGCTGCCGAAACGGCGGTGCTCCCGCTGCTCGCTTTGATCGTTGCCAATGCCGCACTCGCCTTCGGGCCGTGGTTCGTCCGCCTCGCCGATACCGGGCCGATCGCATCGGCGTTCTGGCGGATCACGCTCGCGGCGCCGATCCTTGCCGGCGCAGCGCTGGCGACGGGCTGGCGACCGCGCGAAGTGCCGCGCGCACTGTGGGGAATCATCGCGATCGGCGGGCTGTGCTTTGCCGCCGATCTCGGCAGCTGGCATCTCGGGATCCTGCGCACGACGCTCGCCAATGCCACGCTGTTCGGCAATTCGGCGACGTTGATGTTCCCACTCTACGGCTTCCTCGTCGCGCGCGCTTGGCCGACGCGGGTCCAGGGCGTGGCGCTTGGGCTCGCGACGATCGGCGCGGGGCTGCTGATGGGGCGGTCGTACCAGCTCGATCCGCGTCATCTCGCGGGCGACCTGCTCTGCCTGACCGCGGGCATCCTCTATACCGGCTATTTCATCCTGATGGCGCGCGCGCGCGCGACGATGGCGCCGCTTCCCGCGCTGGCGCTGTCGACGCTCGCAAGCGTGCTGCCGCTGCTCGGCTTCGCGCTGGCGATGGGGGAAAAGATCCTGCCGACCGACTGGACCCCGCTGATCGGCCTTGCGCTGGTCAGCCAGATCATCGGCCAAGGGCTGATGATCTATGCGCTCGGCCGCTTGCCGCCGCTGACCGTCGGGCTCGGTTTGCTGACGCAGCCGGTGGTCGCAGGGACGATCGGCTGGATCGTCTATGGCGAGCGGCTGGGGCTGCCCGATTTGGTCGGCGCGGTGCTCGTTGCGATCGCACTCGTACTGGTCAGTCGGCGTCCACGCGCCTAGATAGCAAGCATGACAGACTCGATCGCACCAACCGCCTCGCTCGACGACGCGACGCTCGACGAAATCCGCGCGGCGCTCGCGCCTGCCATCGCCAGCAATGCGGGCTTTGACGGCTGGGGCGATGCGGCGCGCGACATGGCCGCCGATGGCGCCGGCGTCGATCGCGACGTCGCGCGGCTCGCCTTTCCCGGCGGTGCGGTCGACATGATCGCGGCGTGGTTCGCGCATGTCGACTCCAACATGCTGGTGCGCGTTCCGCCCGAAGCGCGCGGCACGATGAAGGTGCGCGAGAAGATCACCGCGCTGGTCGGAGCTCGCCTTGCCGAGACGGCGCCCGATCGCGAAGCGCTACGCCGCGCGCTCGCCATCCTGGCGCTGCCGCAGAACGCCGCACGTGGGGTCAAGCTCGGCTGGCACGCGGCCGACGTCATCTGGCGCGCCGCGGGCGACACCGCGACCGACTATAATCATTACACCAAGCGCGCGATCCTTGCGGGCGTCTATGCCGCGACCGTCACCGTCTTTATCGACGACCAGAGCGACGGCTATGCCGACACGCGCGCGTTCCTGGCGCGGCGGATCGAAGGGATCCTGCGGTTCGAAACCGCCAAGGCAAAGCTCGTCACCAAGTCCGAGCTCCGCCCCAGCCTGTCGCGCTTCATCGGACGGCTGCGCTACCCAGCGGTGTGATCGCGCTGTTTGCGAGTGCGTCGCAATTAAAGCTGGTGTTGCGGCGTTGTTATTGATAATCGCTCGCAGATGGATATCTTGCGTAGCATGAAGCTTTCCGCTCCTGAGTCGCTCAGCCTCGAGTCGCTGCCGCAACGCCGCCAGGCGACGGTCGCGGCGATCGACTGGACGCATCTCTCGACGCCCGAGGCGCGCCGCTTGCGCGAACTCGGCTTCGACGAAGGCGTCGGTGTCGAAGTCCTCCACCGCGCGAGCCTCGGCAAGGGGCCGATCGCGTGCCGCATCGGCCGCATGACCGTCGCGCTCCGCCGCGCGGTCGCCGGCGCGATCCTCGTCTCGCCCGTCACGCAGTAAGATGACCGCTGCGCCGCTGGTGGCGCTGGTCGGCAATCCGAATGCCGGCAAGAGCGCGCTGTTCAACGCGCTGACCGGCGCCCGGCAAAAGGTCGGCAATTATCCCGGCGTCACCGTCGAGCGCCATTCGGGCAAGCTGACGCTCCCCGATGGCCGCATCGTCGATCTGGTCGACCTGCCCGGCGCCTATAGCCTCGAACCCTCGAGCCCCGACGAGCGCGTGACGCGCGACTTCGTCACCGGCACGCAGGCGGGCGAGCGGCTGCCCGACGCCCTAGTCGTGGTGGTCGACGCGTCGAACCTCGACAATCATCTCCGCTTCACGCTCCAGCTGATCGCGCTCGGTCTGCCGGTCGTGGTAGCGCTCAACATGTTCGATCTTGCCGAGCGCGACGGGCTGACGCTCGATCCGTTGAAGCTCTCGGCCGAACTCGGCGTGCCGGTCGTACCGACCGTCGCGGTGCGGCGACGCGGGCTCGACGAGCTTAAGATCCTGCTCGGCGGGATCGTCGATGCCGACGCGGCGATCCGGCTGCGCCCGAGCAATCACGCGATCGGCGAGGATATCGTCACGCTGCAACGCCGCGCGCGGAAGATCGCACAAGCGGCGACGGTCGCGGAAGCGCCGGCGCGACGCTGGGGCAATGCGCTCGATGCGGTTGCGCTGCATCCGGTGTTCGGGCTGGTGCTGCTCTTCGCCATCCTGTTCGTGATGTTCCAGGCGGTGTTCTTTGCAGGCGCCGCGCCGGCAGAGGCGATTGCGGGCGTATTCGATGGTGTGTCGGCGCAGATCAAGGACGTGATGCCCGATTCGGTGCTGCGCTCGCTGATCACCGACGGGATCATCGCGGGCGTCGGCGCGGTGGTGAAGTTCCTGCCGCAGATCCTGATCATGTTCTTCTTCATCCTGGTGCTCGAAGCGAGCGGCTACATGGTTCGCGCCGCGTTCCTGATGGACCGCGTGATGGCGAGCGTGGGGCTGTCGGGGCGCGCGTTCATCCCCTTGCTGTCGAGCTTTGCCTGCGCGGTGCCCGGCATCATGTCGACGCGCACGATCGAGGACGAGAAGGACCGGCTCACGACGATCCTCGTCGCGCCGCTGATGACATGTTCCGCGCGGCTGCCGGTCTATACGCTGGTGATCGGCGCGCTGATCCCCGACACCAAGGTGCTGCCGTTCGTCGGGCTGCAGGGGCTGGTGATGCTCGGGCTCTACGTCATGGGCGTGGTCGGCGCGTTCGTCGTCGCTTTCGTGCTGCGCCGAACCGTGACCAAGGGCGCATCGTCGGGCTTCATGATGGAGATGCCGAAGTACCAGCTGCCGCGGCTGCGCGATCTCGCGATCGGGCTGTGGAGCCGTGCGGAAATCTTCCTCAAGCGCGCCGGCACCACGATCGCCTTCACGACGATCGTGCTGTGGGCGCTGCTGAGCTTTCCCAAACCGCCCGAGGGCAGCCCTGTCTCGGCGGTCAATTATTCGGTCGCGGGACGGATCGCCAATACGATCGAACCCGCTTTCCGTCCGATCGGCTTCAATCGCGACATCGTGCTCGCATTGATTCCGGCAATGGCCGCGCGCGAGGTCGCGGTGGCGGCGCTCGGCACGGTCTATGCGATCGACACCGCGGGCGAGCAGAGCGAAACCAAGATGGCGCAGACGCTCCATAAACGCTGGAGCCTGCCGACCGCGCTCGCCTTCCTGATGTGGTTCGTGTTCGCGCCGCAGTGCATCTCGACGATTGCCGTTACCCGGCGCGAGACCAACGGATGGAAGTGGCCCGCCTTCATGGTTGGCTATTTGTTCGCGCTCGCTTACATCGCTGCAGGAGCGGTCTATTGGGCCGCGATCGGATTCGGGCTGTAGCGAGCCCCAGCAGCGGGATTAGGGATATGGCGGGCGGCAGCGTCAACAAGGTGATCATCGTCGGCAATCTCGGGCGCGATCCCGAGAGCAAGTCGTTCCAGAATGGCGGCAAGGTCGTGAATTTGCGCATCGCCACGTCGGAGACGTGGAAGGACAAGAACACCGGCGAGCGCAAGGAACAGACCGAGTGGCATTCGGTCGCGATCTTCAACGAAGCGCTCGGCGGCGTCGCCGAGCGCTATCTGCGCAAGGGCTCGAAGGTCTATATCGAGGGCGCGCTCAAGACGCGCAAATGGCAGGATGCCAGCGGTAACGACAAATATTCGACCGAGATCGTGCTCCAGGGCTTCAACGGCGTGCTGACGATGCTCGACGGCGCGCCCGGTTCGGGCGGCGGCGGCGGCGGTGGTGGCGGCCAGCGCGACGATTTCGGCGGGAATGACGATTTCGGCGGCGGCGGCGGCGGCGGCGGCGGTGGTGGCGGCTACGGCGGCGGTCAGCGCAGCGGTGGCGGCGGGGCACGCGGCGGCGGCGCGCCTGCCGGCGGCGGTGGCCAGCGTGGCGGGTTTGCCGACGATCTGGACGACGACGTACCATTCTGAACCGGGAGCGACCTGTCGCGTTGATGTCGGACATGACCCAAACTTCCCAACCGCCCTTGCCGGTTGCACCCGGCTGGCGGATCGACGAGCGCGTGCGCGCTGCGGCGATTGCCGAACACGATATCGAGTCGCTCCGCGACGATGCGGCCTTGCGCCGCATCACCGATTTCGCCGCGGCGTTGTGCGAGGTTCCGGTCGGCCTGGTCAGCATCGTCGAGGCCGAGCGCCAGACCTTCTTGTCGCGCACCGGACTCGATCTGACTGAAACACCGCGCGAAATGTCGTTCTGTGCGTATGCGATGCGCGAGGACGACATCATGGTCATTCCCGACGCGACGCAGGATCCGCGGTTCGCCGACAATCCGCTCGTCATCGATGGACTCGGCATCCGATTCTACGCGGGCGTGCCGCTGGTGCGCGACGACGGCATTCCGCTCGGGTCGCTCTGCGTGATCGACACCGTTCCGCGCGCCGGGCTGACCGCGCTGCAGCGCCAGGGCTTGAAGGTGCTTGCCGAGGATGTGCTGCGGCGGCTTGGCGACAGTCGCTCGGCTGCCGCCTCGCGCGCGGCGATCGGCGACAGCGAGGGGCGCTTCCGCACGCTTGCCGACACGATGCCGCAAATGGTGTGGTCGACTCAGCCCGACGGCTTCCACGATTATTAGAATGCGCGCTGGTACGAGTTTACCGGAGTCCCCGCCGGATCGACCGATGGCGAGGGTTGGGCGGGCATGTTCCATCCCGACGATCAGGACCGTGCCTGGGCCGTGTGGCAACATTCGCTCGCTACCGGAGAGCCGTACCAGATCGAATACCGCCTGCGCCGCCACGACGGCCAGTATCGCTGGACGCTCGGCCGCGCGCTGCCGATCTTCGACGATACCGGGGCGATCGTCCGCTGGTTCGGCACGTGCACCGACATCCACGAAGCCAAGCTCGCGAGCGAAGAGCGCGAAGTCGTCGCGCAGGAGCTCAGCCACCGCATCAAGAACATCTTCGCGGTGATTTCGGGGCTGATCGGCTTTTCGGCCCGCGCAAATCCGGGCTTTGCCACTGTTGCCGACGATTTGCGCGCGCGCGTCATCGCGCTTGGCCGCGCGCATGATTTCGTCCGGCCGCACAGCGCGCAGTCGCGTCCGGTGGCCGATCAGACGAGCCTCCAGGGCCTGCTCGCCGAGCTGTTCGAACCCTATCAGTCGCGCACTGCGTCGCGCATCACCATCAGTGGCGATGACGTCGCGATCGATGACCGTTCGGCCACGCCGATCGCGTTGCTGTTCCATGAGCTTGCCACCAACGCGACCAAATATGGCGCCTTGTACAACGATAACGGTGCGATCCTCGTCCACAGCCGCCGCGTCGGGGACCGGATCGTGATCGAGTGGCGCGAGCGTGGCGGGCCGATGGTGCAAGCGCCGGCCAAGACCGGATTCGGCTCGCAGCTGATCGAATTGAGCGCAGTTCGCCAGCTCGCCGGGACCGTGGCGCAGCGCTGGGAGCGCAGCGGGCTGGAAGTCGAAATCACGCTGCCCGAAAGCTCGCTCAGCCGGAACTGACGCGCATGGCTGCCCCGGCAGGCCGAGCCCTCACAGCTCAGACGAGCGGAATGAAATCCGCGTGCTCCACCACGTCAAAGTCTGTCGTGGCGGCGGCTGCTGCGGCGAGGATCGCATCGGCGCGGAACGGCTTGCGGACATAGCCGACGGCACCGCTCGGATGGGCGATCTGACCCGGATTTGCCGTGACGAAGATGACCTTCACACCATAGTCGTGTGCCAGCGTTCGCGCCAATTCCGGGCCGGTCGGACCGTCGCGGAGATTGATGTCGACCAGTGCGAAACTGCAGTCCTCGGCGGCATCGAGCGCGCCCGAACGATCCGCGGCAATGGCTTTCACGGCATAGCCCGCGTCCATCAGAATCCGCTCGAGGTCGAGCGCGACGAAAATCTCGTCTTCGACGATGAGGGCAGTGGCGGGCATGACCGTGCGGACCTTGGTTGTGTTACGAAACCAAGTAACCCCGCGTCGGACGCTTTGGTTCCTCGCGCTTATGCCGGTTTGCGCAGCAGGAAGACGGCATGTTCGGCCAGGATGTTGGCCGCTGCGGTTCCGGTACGTTTGTCGCCCGACAGGAACCAAGCCCCTTCGACGACGATTCCGCGCTCAGCCACGAAGCTGCGGAAATCGTCGATCGTGACGTGATGGATGTTGGGCGTGTCGTACCAGCGCTCCGGCAAGAGCCGCGTCACTGGCATCCGGCCGCCCCACAGCAGCGACATCCGCACGCGCCAATGCGCGAAGTTCGGGAACGACACGAACGCCTGACGACCGACGCGGAGCAGATGATCGAGCACGACATCAGGGCGCTTGGCGGTCTGCAACGTCTGGCTGAGGATCGCATAGTCGAAGCTCGCCTGCGGATATTCGGCGAGATCCACATCGGCATCGCCCTGGATCACCGACAGCCCGCGCGACACTGCGGCCGCGACATTGCCGGCATCGAGCTCGAGCCCACGCGCATCGACGCGCTTGGTATCGCGCAGCGCCGCCATCAGCGCGCCATCGCCGCAGCCGACGTCGAGGATCCGCGTGCCGGGCGCAACATGCTCGGCGATGATCGCGAGGTCGGGGCGGAGCGCGGTCATGCGCGCAGCGCCGCGGCGAAGGCGGGGTCGAGCCGCTCCATATAGCGTTCGGGTCGGAGCGGCGCGTGGAAGCCGATCGCTTCGTAAACGCCGTGCGCGTCGGCGGTGACGAGCGCGATCCGACGGATGCCCTGATAGTCGGGATGATCGACGAACCATTGCACCATCCGCCGCCCAAGCCCCTGCCCGCGTGCATCCGCGTCGATCCAGACATCGGCGATCCAGGCAAAGGTCGCGCGATCGGTGATGGCGCGGGCATAGCCGACCTGTACGCCGTCGCGGTACGCGCCGAGACAGTGCGACCCGGCGATCGTCCGCTCGACCAGATCGCGCGCGATTCCCGGCAACCAGTAACTCGAGGCCAGCCAGGCGTGGATCTGTGCCACGTCGAGCTCGCTCTTGTCGTCGGATACCGTGATCATTCGCCAGCCCTCAGGAAGCCGTTGACGACACGATTCATCTCGGGCGCTTCGAGCAGGAAGGCGTCGTGGCCGTACGGGCTCGACAGCTCGACGAAGCTGACCGGCGCGCCGGCGGCGTTCAGCGCATGGACGATCGCGCGCGATTCGGCGGTCGGGTACAACCAGTCGGTGTCGAAGCTGACGAGGCAAAAGCGTGCCTTGGTCGCGCGGAAGGCGTTGGCGAGCTGCCCGCCATGCTCGCCTGCGAGATCGAAATAATCCATCGCCCGCGTAATGTAGAGATACGAGTTGGCGTCGAAGCGATCGACGAAGCTGATCCCTTGATGGCGCAGATAGCTCTCGATCTGGAAATCGGCGTCGAAGCCGAAGCTGATCGCGCCGTCGGGGCGGTCAGGGCGCGCCTGCAGCCGGCGGCCGAACTTCTCGGTGAGGCCAGCCTCGGACAGATAGGTGATGTGCGCCGCCATCCGCGCGACCGCGAGCCCCGCCGCGGGCGGGTCGCCCGCTTCGTAATAGGCGCCGCCGCGCCATTTCGGATCGGCCATCACCGCCTGGCGCCCAACTTCGTGGAACGCGATGTTCTGCGCGGTGTGGCGCGCGGTCGAGGCGATCACCACCGCGGCGCGGACACGGTCGGGGAAGGTCGCGGGCCAGCTCACCGCCTGCATCCCCCCCATCGACCCGCCGACGACGGCGTGCAGCGTCGCGATCCCGAGATGATCGAGCAGCAGCGCTTGCGCGCGCACCATGTCGCGGATCGTGATGACGGGGAAGGCCATCCCCCACGGCGCGCCGGTCGCGGGGTTGATCGTCGCGGGGCCCGACGAACCCATGCAGCTCCCCAGCACGTTCGCGCAGACGATGAAGTGCCGCGCGGGGTCGATCGGCTTGCCCGGGCCGACCATCCGCACCCACCAGCCGGGCTTGCCCGTCACAGGATGCGCCGAGGCGACATGCTGGTCGCCCGTCAGCGCGTGGCAGAGCAGGATCGCGTTGCTGGCGTCGGCGTTGAGCGTGCCATAGGTCTCGTAGGCGATCTCGACCGGCGAGAGCAGCACCCCGCCATCGAGCCGGAGCGGCCCCGGCAGGCTGACATGGCGGGCTAGCCCGAAACGCGGATCTTCGCTCATGGCCTGCGGTTAGGCCCGCGCAGGGCTCAACTCAAGCGGCGCGCATGCGCGCGCCCTGCGATGATCGTCTGCGCCGCCAGCCGCCCGGTCTGCGCGCTGCCGTTCATATAGCCGGGATAGGCGTCCGACAGATGCTCGCCGGCGAACAGCACCGGACCCGACGGAACCGGCGCCTTCGCCATGCCATCGACCTCGGTCCAGATCAGCCGGCCGAAGCGCGTCAGCTGGCCGGGGCGGAAATTGACATAGGCGCCCATCGACAGCGGATCGCGGTGCCAGGTGCTGCGCCGTGCGAACGCGCTCGTCGCGGCCGTGATACCCGGCAGCCCGGCTTCGGCCTGGCCGGCGAAGCGCTTGGCCAGCGCGGCGGGTTCGGGCGTATCGGCCGCGGCGACTTCGGCGCCGCCGAGGAACCAGGTCCAGACATCGCCGCTCGCGCCGCGCCCGCGCACGCTGCCGTCCCAGCCGCTGGCGACGCCGCCGTGCGGATTGGTCTGCCAGATCTCGCCACCGCGGCCCATCACCTTGTCCCACGGCCGCGCGCTCATTCCGGCCTGGACTTTCATGTTCACGCCAAGCCCGACCTCGGCGATGAAGCGCGTCCACAGCGGCGGCAGCGGAATGCGGAAATCAATCTTCCGCGTGACCGACGCGGGCGTCGTGACGATGACGTTGGCGGCATCGACGGTCTTTCCGTCCGAAAAGACGATCCGCACGCCGGGGCCGAACGGGTCGACCCGCGTCACGCGGCGGTTGGTGGTGATGCGCCCGGTCAGCCGCGCCGCCATCGCCGCAATGAGCGCGCTGCTGCCGCCCTCGATCAGATAGCGTTCGTCGCTGCGGCTGAGCACGTCGATCCGCCGTCCCGAAATCGACGGCAGGTTGAAGACCAGCTCGATCGCCGAGGCCTGCCCCGGCTCGGCGCCATATTCGGTCCGCGCGGTCGCTTCCATCAAGCGGCGGACCCACGGCTCGGGCATCAGCGCGGCGTGCTTGTCGAGATACGAGGTGAAGCTCATCGCATCGAGCTCGAGTGCGACCTTGGCGTAATTCTGGTCGAGCCGCACCGAATCGGCGTCGATCTGCCCGGCGATCCCGCGCAAGGCACCGGCTAGCTTGCCCTCGGGGACTTCCTTGCCGTCGCTCAGGATGACGGTGCGATGCGGCGCGCCCTTGCGGTCGAGCAGCGACAGACCGAATTCGCGCGCGAGGGTGTGCATGTCGGCATGGTCGGTGTTGACGAGCTGCCCGCCCGCCTCGACCGTCGGCTTGCCGGGTTCGCGCGCGGTGTACATGCGCCCGCCGAGCCGCGTCCGCGCCTCGTAGAGCTGCGCATCGATCCCGGCTTGCGTCAGGTGCCAGAGCGCGGTCAGCCCGGCGATCCCGCCGCCGATGATCGCCACCGGGCCGCCGCCCGGCGCGGCGAAGGCGGTACGTGGCAGCGCCGCCGCCGCGCCAGCCGCGCCCAGCGCCAGCAACACCGCACGCCGCGTCTGGCCGGTATCGCCCGCCACCGGCGGGGCGATGCCCGCCTCGCTCAGATTGGCCTGTCGCGCCGCCTCGAGCGCATGCCAGACCGTCTCGCCACCCCGCATTCCCGTCTCCTGCTCGCCGTCTCCTAGCAGGCGCGCGCGACAACGCCAGAGGCGCAAACCTTGCCATGACGCCAGCGATCCGCCATGCGCCGCGCCATGCTGCCCTTCGCCCGCGTCACCATCATCGGGATCGGCCTGATCGGATCCTCGATCGCGCGCGCCACGCGTGCCGCGATGCCGAGCGTCGCGCTGACCGGCTACGACGCCGACGCCGATGTGCGCGCAACCGCCGAGCGGCTCGACATGTTCGACGATGTCGCGAGCAGCAGCGGGGCTGCGGTGATCGACGCCGATCTCGTCATCCTGTGCGTGCCGGTCGGCGCGATGGAAGCCGCCGCGCGCGATTTCGCCGCAGATCTTCCCGCCGACGCCGTCGTCAGCGATGTCGGCAGCTGCAAGGCCGAAGTCGTCCGCGCGCTGACAGCAGCGTTACCGAACGCGACGATCGTGCCGGCGCACCCCGTCGCGGGGACCGAGCGCAGCGGGCCCGAAGCGGGATTCGCGACGCTGTTCCACAAGCGCTGGTGCATCCTGACGCCACCCGAGGGCACCGATGCACTCGCGGTCGAGCGCGTCGCCGAGTTCTGGCGGCGGTTGGGCGCCGAGATCGAAACGATGGCGCCCGATCATCACGACCGCGTGCTCGCGATCACCAGCCATTTGCCGCACCTCATCGCCTATACGATCGTCGGCACCGCGTCGGACATGGAAGAGGTCACGCAGTCCGAAGTGATCAAATATTCGGCGGGCGGTTTCCGCGATTTCACGCGCATCGCGGCGTCGGACCCGACGATGTGGCGCGACGTGTTCCTCGCCAATCGCGAGGCGGTGCTCGACATGCTGCAGCGCTTCTCGGAGGATCTGTCGGCACTCCAGCGCGCGATTCGCTGGGGCAAGGGCGACGAGCTGTTCGATCTGTTCACCAAGACGCGCGCGGTACGCCGCGGGATCATCGAACAGGGGCAGGACGACCCAGCGCCCGATTTCGGGCGCACGCACGAATAGCGGTTTCGACTCCCCCCGCCGTCACCCTCGCGAAAGCGAGGGGCCCGCTTCTTCTTCTAGGCGCGGGCCAGGCAGCGGGATCCCCGCTTTCGCGGGGATGACGGGGACTTCAGCCGCGCGGCACATCCAGCGCGTTGATCGCGGCGTGGACGCGGCGCTCGGCTTCCTCGCGCGGCAGCCCCGGCGGGATCGGGTCGCCGAAGCGGAACGTCACCGTTCCCGGCACCTTCGGCCCATGCTTCGGCCACACCAGCCCGCTGTCGATCGCCACCGGCACCACCGGGATCTTGAGCATTTGATACAGCCCGGCGAACCCTGCGCGCAGTTCGGGCTGTTCGCCCGGCTCGACGCGCGTGCCTTCGGGAAAGATCAGGATCGAGCGCTTCGCCGCCAAGGCCGCCCGCGCATCGCGCAGCATCCGCCGCAACGCGCCCGCCGACGCCTCGCGATCGACGACGATGACGCCATAGCGCTTCGCCGCCCAGCCCCACACCGGAATGTCGGTCAGTTCCTGCTTCATCACGATCGCGGGGTTGCGCAGCATCCGCCCGAGCTCGAGCGTCTCGTACATCGACTGGTGCTTCGCGGCGTACAGCACCGGCGCGCCGCCGAACGCCATATCGCCGAAGCGCCCGCCCTCGATCCGCTGATCGATCCTGAGGATGTGGCGCGTCGTCCAGCCGTGCCAGCGCGTCCAGAAATGCGTGTGCGCGACGAGCGCGCGCCAGCTGATCAGTGCCGAGATCGGCGTCGTCAGCACAATCGGCACCGATCCGCCGTAGAATAGCAGCTTGAACAGCAGGTTGCGCAACGCGGTCATGTGGCGGCCCCGATCAGCAACGCGACGCGCCGCACCAGCAATTTGTTGTATTCGCCGATCAGCAGCCGATAGCGCGGGCTGCTCGGCACGCCGTCGCCGATCACGCTCGCATCGCCGTCGAGCGCATTCACGAGCTCAAGCCTGGCGCGTGCGAGGTGCCAGTCCGACGTGACCAGCCGCACCGAGGTGTATTTATGGTCGCGCACCCAATCTGCGGTTTCCTCGGCGTTCGAGCGCGTATCGACGGCTTCGTGGCCGAGATCGATGCAGCAGCGGAACAGCGCCGGGCTGACGCGATATTCGTGCGCCAGCTCACCCGGCTTCACTTCGGGCGCGACCCCACTGATCAGCATACGCTGTCCAGCATGCGCCTTGAGCAGGGCCAGCCCGCGGTCGATCCGCCCTGCCCCGCCAGTCAGCACGACGATCGCGTCGGTCTTGGGCCCGTCAACCGGGGCGGGCATCGTCTTGAGGAAGATCGCAAAGCCGATCGCGTAGAGCAGGGCCAGCACGGCGAGGAAACGCAGGATCATAGATATTTGCCGAGCGTACCGAGCACCGCCTGGCGCGCGGCGAAGGTCGCAAGCAGGGCAAACGCGATCGGCAATCCGGCGAGCACGATCCAGTCGCGCACACCGAGCGTCAGGCCCGCGAGCAAATCCGAGCCAAGCGCGCGCAATTGCCAGCCGATCACGCCGACCATGACGAAGGCGAGCGCGGTCCCGAGCAACCCGCCGACCAGCGTATCGAGCGCGATCCGGCGCTGGAACAGCCGTGCGACCTGGACGTCGGTCGAGCCCAGCATATGGAGCACCTCGATCGTCGCACGGTGCGTTTCGAGCCCCGCGCGCGCCGCAAGAATCACCACCGCCGCGGTCGCCGCCGCCATCAGCAGGACGAGTCCGCCGGCCAGCCACGTCACCATCGCCATGAAATCGCGCACCGGCGACATCCAGCTTTCATGCCGATCGATCCGCGCCGACGGCGCGACGCGCCGGACCGCAGCGCGCACGCGCGCCACCGCGGCGGCATCCGCCACACCCAGGTCGACATCGATCATCGCGGGGATCGGCAGATCGGGGTCGGCCGCGTCACTGCCGAGCCAGGGCCGCAGCAGCGTCGCAAGCTTGGCATGATCGACTTCGACCGCGCGCGTCACGTCGCGCGTCGCCTTGAGCGCGGCCAGCGCGCGCGCGGCCTGGTCGAGCCGCTTGGCCTCGACCGGCTCGACGATCTGGACGGTGAGCCGCCCGGCAAGCTGGCGATCGAGCAGCGCCGCCGCGCCGAGCGTCCCCAGCCCGAGCGCTGCCGCCAACACCGTCAGGAACAGCATGATCGCCATGATCCACGTCATCACCCGCGTACTGTGGCTTTCATCGAGCAAGCGTCGGTCGGCGGTCGAGGCGATCAACGCGACGCTCATTCGCCGTTCGCGGGCGGCGGGAAGCGCAGCGACCCGGTCGGATCGAGCAAGCGCCCCTTGTCGAGCCGCATCATGTGCGCGTTCTGGATCCGCCCGAGCAGGTGGAAATCGTGCGTTGCAACGACGACGGTCGTGCCGAGCCGGTTGAGCGAATCGAACAGATGCAGCAACCGCTCGGCCATGTCGGGATCGACGTTGCCGGTCGGCTCATCGGCGACGAGGATTTCGGGCCGGCCGATCACGGCGCGCGCGATCGCGACGCGCTGCTGCTCGCCGCCCGACAGCGTTTGCGGCTTGGCGGTGATGCGGTCGCTGAGGCCCACCCAGTCGAGCATTTCGCGCACCGGGGCATCGATATCGCTTTCGGGAACGCCCGAAACACGCAACGGCAGCGCGATATTGTCGAACGCCGAAAGATGCGGCACGAGCCGGAAGTCCTGGAACACCACGCCGATCCGCCGCCGAAACCCCGGCAGACGCGCGCGCGGCAGCGTCACCGCATCCTCGCCGAACAGCCGGATGTTGCCACGCGTCGGCCGCTGCGCGAGATAGAGCAACCGCAGCAGCGAGGTCTTGCCCGCGCCCGATGCGCCGGTCAGAAAATAGAACGCGCCACTCGACAGGGTGAAGCTGACATCGGTCAGCGTCTCCTGGCTGGTGCCGTAGCGTAGCCCCACATTCTCGAACTGGACGATATTCGCCATGGTGGCGCGTGTTGCTCGCTTCTGATCGTATGCCCCAGTCCTGCATCGCACGATCCGCCACGCCGCCACAAGCGGGCACGCGTCGCGGCGCTTGCAGCCGATCTGCGAAAGGCGTAGATTTCGCGATACGTTGCCAGCGGTCGGCAACGGGGCCAAAGCCGTATCATGATCCTCGAATGTACCGAGTGCCACACGCGTTACCTCGTTCCCGACACTGCGATCGGGCCCGATGGGCGCATCGTGCGCTGTGCCAGCTGCAAGCATAGCTGGTTCCAGGAGGGCGTTGCCGCCGAGACTGCGGACACGCGCAGCGAAGCGCCCGTCGCCGTCGAAGCCCCGCCAGTCGAAACGCCGGTGGCCGATACGTCGCCGCCCGCCGAGCAGCCTCTACCGGTCGAGCCCGCCGCTCCCAGCTACGACGCCTTTGACCACGCACCACCGTTTCGCGCGCGGCGTAACCCGGCAAAGCGTGCAACCGTCGCTGCGCTAGCCGCGGGCGTCGTGATGCTCGCCGCGTTCGGCGGCATCGTCTATTCGGGCGCCCCCGGGCTCGCGCGCGACCTGTTCCAGCCCAATGCCGGCACCCCGCTCAAGATCGTCAGCAAGCCGATCGACCAGCATGTCTTCAACGGCAACGAGATCTTCGCGGTCAGCGGCACCGTGCTCAACCCGACCGATTCGCCGCAGCCCGTGCCCGACATCCGCGCCGATCTGCGCGATTCGCAACGCCGCATCGTCTTCAGCTGGATGATTCGGCCCGAGGCCAATACGCTCGCGCCGCGCGGCAAGCTCGAATTCAACAGCGCCAAGCTCGACGTGCCGGTCAACGCCAAGGAACTGGTGCTCAGCTTTTCCGGCGAAACCGCGCGCTGACCAGCGCGAAGCGCGCGCCGTGGAGCACGGTCGCGGCGACCATGCCGATTCCCGAGGCATAGACCAGTCCGATCGGCCCGGCGCCGTGGTGGACCAGCAACCAGCCAGCACCGCCGGTGATGAGGAAAAAGGCGACGATGCTGTTGATCCCCGTCACCACCTGATCGCCGAGCGAACGCAGCGTGTAGACGATCACGACCTGCACCCCGTCGAACAGGATGAACGGCGCCCAGACCGGTAGCATCGCCAGCGCCAAACCGTGGACGCCAGCAGCGGCGGGGAACAGCGCGACGATCGTGCCGCGTCCGAGCACGATCAGGATCGCCAGCACGCCTGTCGCCAGCGCCGCCAGCGCCATCGCGATCAGCGCGCGCGGAATCGCCAGTGCCGGAGTCTCCGCGCCAACCGCATTGCCCGCACGGACCCCGGCGGCCGACCCGAGCCCCAACGCGACGCCGAACACGACATTGTGGACCGCAAAGACGATCTGGAAGGCGTGCGCGGTTACCGCACCGAAATCGGTCGACAGCGCGATCAGGATCGAGAAGCCGGCGAGCTCGAGCCCCGAGGCGAGCGCGGGTACGATCCCAAATCGCGCAAGGCCCCCCGCCCCGCGCAGTGCCGTCGCCCACGCCGCGCCCGAAAGATCTCGCACGCCGCGTTCGCGGGCCTGCGGGACGGTCCACGCCGCGCCCAGCATCGCCGCCGCGCCGAGCGATGACGCCATGGCCGTCGCGAGCGCAGCCCCCACCGCGCCAAGCGCGGGAAAGCCGAGATGCCCGCCCGACCAAGCCCAGGCGAGCAGCGCATTGATCGGTAGCACCGCGAGGTTGACGCCCATTACACGACGCGGTCGCGCAATGCCTTCGAGAAAGAAACTTGCCGCGATCATCGCCAGTTGTGTGGGATAGCAGAGCGCCATCACCCGCACCACGCGCGCCGCCGGATCGACCAGCGCCGGCGCCACGCCGATCGCCGCCAACAACCGCTCGGCGAACAGTCCGAAGCCAAGCGCGCCGCCGAGACCCAGCAACACCGCCAGCACGAGCCCGGCGCGCAACGTCGCCCCCGTCTCGGGCAAATCCTTCGCGCCGTCCGCTCGAGCAGAGAAGACCAGCGTTCCCGACAGCCAGGCGAGCCCGCCGACGATGGTCACGAAGGTCAGCGCACGGCTCGCGCCAAGGGCTGCGACCTGATCGGTGCCGGTCAGCCCGACGACCACAATGTCGGTCACGCTCAGAATCGTCCAGTTGAGGCTCGTCAGCATGACCGGCCACGCAAGCGCGAGAATGCGGCGCGTTTCGTCGAGCAGGGGGCGGTGGCGCGGCATCCCGCGCTGCTACTCTGAACGCAATCGATGCGATAGGCGTTGCACTCCCCGAAAGCCTTTGCTAGGGGCGCTCGCCTACCAGCTGCCGGGTTCGCCCGGCGATGTTACGTGCGGCCGTGGCGGAACTGGTAGACGCGCAACGTTGAGGTCGTTGTGGGCGAAAGCCCGTGGAAGTTCGAGTCTTCTCGGCCGCACCACTTTTTCTGGAAATCGCTGCCACGCACGGGACACCGTGACGTGGCGGTCGATCCTTTCGGCTAAGTCCCATGGATTCTACGGCCTCTTGCGGATCGTACCGACTGGCGTAGCGTTGTCTCCGAACCGGACGTACCGCCGGCCCTGTGAAAGCCTCGCTTGCCTAGCACCGCTCATATCATCGCGATCGGCACCGCCGTTCCGGATCACGACATTCATCATGCCTTTATCGACTGGGCGCGTGCGCGTTTGCCCGACTCGCGCTCGGCGAAGATCTTCGACCGGATGGCGGGGCGTGCCGGTATCGGGCATCGTTGGTCAGTGCTGCCGATCGGGGACGATGGCGGGTCGCCCGTCGATATGGGTGGCTTCTACGCGCGCGATCTGCTGCCCGGCACTGCAGAACGCATGCAACTCTACGCGCAATACGCCCCTGCGCTCAGCCTCGCCGCGATCGATGCGCTACGGGCCCAAGTCTCACTCGACGGCATTACCCACCTGGTCGTCGCGAGCTGCACCGGCTTCGTGGCCCCCGGGATCGACCAGATCGTTGCCGCGCGACTTGGGCTCGATCCGTCGGTCGAACGACTTCTGGTCGGGTTCATGGGCTGCTACGCCGCTGTCGCGGCCTTGCGCAGCGCGCGCCACATCGTGCGCTCGGATCCTGCTGCGCGCGTGCTCGTCATCTGCGTCGAGCTTTCGACGCTCCATCTTCAGGACACGCCTGCGCTCGAGCCCCTGCTCGCAATGCTGCAATTCGGTGATGGCGCGGCCGCAGCGTTGGTCACCGCCCAGCCGCAAGGTCTCGCGCTCGGCCAGCCCTTCGCAACCACCCTCCCCGATTCGGCCGAGCTCATTCGCTGGGACATCACCGATCGCGGCTTTGCGATGCATCTGTCGGGCGAAGTCCCGGCGCGTATCGCCGCCGGATTGAGCGACCCGGTCTTCGCCGCCGCCGCGACCGGGGGGCGCGCACCCGCCGATATCGATGGCTGGGCGATCCACGCGGGGGGTCGCTCGATCCTCGATGCGGTCGAGACGAGCCTCGCCTTGCCTGCCGATGCGCTGACGGAATCGCGCGGCGTGCTCGCCGACAATGGCAACATGTCGTCGGCAACCTTGATGTTCGTGCTCGCGCGTTTGCTCGCCGGGCCACCGATTCGTGAGGGCGTTGCGCTCGCGTTCGGCCCCGGCCTCGCCGCCGAAGGGTTCGGCTTTCGGAGCGCCGCATGATGCTTGAGCGGCGCGCCATCGCCGAAGAGCTGATGGACGCCGATGATCTGGCGCCCGACATCTATGCCGCGGTCGTCGGCGATCTCGCCAAGGTGAACGTCGTGACGATGGCGGCGCGACCGACACTCGACTTCCTGGGGCGCGGAACCAAGGGGCGCCCCCACCTCAAGCTGCTCGACGTCGGCTTCGGCGATGGCGACATGCTGCGGCGAATCGCGCGCTGGGCAGCGCGGCGCGGAATTGCGGCCGACCTTGTCGGTGTCGACCTCAACCCGCGCAGTGCGCTTGCCGCGGCCGCCCATACGCCGGCCGATCTGCCCATTCGTTACGTGAGCGGCAACTATGCCGATCTTGCCGGGCAAGGCTGGGACTTCGTCGTATCGAGCCTCGTGGCGCACCATATGGACCACGATCAGCTGATCGCCTTCCTGCGCTTCATGAAGGTGGAAAGCGCGCGCGGCTGGCTGGTCAACGATCTCCACCGCCACGGCTTCGCCTATCGGGGATTCCCGTTGCTCGCCACGCTCGCGCGCTGGCACCGAATCGTCCGGCACGACGGCACACTGTCGATCGCTCGCTCGTATCGCCCGGCGGAATGGCCCCCGATCCTCGCCGAAGCCGGCGTCTCCGCGCGTGTCTATCGCGCCTTCCCGTTTCGGTTATGCGTCGAACACCTGCGCTGATCCTCGGCGGCGGCCCCGCGGGCGCGAGCGCCGCGATCGTGCTTGCGCGCGCTGGAGCGCCGCATTTGCTCATCGAGCGAACCCGCGAGACGGGCGATGCGATCTGCGGCGGTTTCCTGAGCTGGCGCACCCTCGAATCCCTCGCACGGCTCGGCGTTGCCCCGGACGCGCTCGGTCCCGGGCGCGTGACCACCGTGCGCGTGCTTTCGGGCAGACGCGTCGTCGAGACACGCCTCCCACGCCCGGCGCATGGCGTGTCGCGGCATTTGCTCGACACGGTAATGCTGAAGCGCGCGATCGACGCTGGCTCGGCGGTCGAGCGCGGGGTGACCGTGCGCGGCGTCGATGGCTTGACGGCACGGCTCGACGACGGTGCGGATCTCGCCGCCGACACGCTGTTCCTCGCCAGCGGCAAGCATGACGTCCGCGGCGCGGCACGCCCGGCCGCAGCGCGTGGCAGCGATCCCGTACTCGGCTTGCGCGTGCGTATTCCCGCGGCGCCCGGGCTCGACGCCCTGATCGGCGAGTCGATCGAACTCCATCTGTTCGACCGCGGCTATGTCGGCATCGTCCGGCAGGAGGACGGGAGCGCCAATTGCTGCCTCGCGGTCCACCGCTCGGCGTTGATCGAAGCGGGCAGCCCCGCCGCCTTGCTCGACCAGCTCGGGCGCGACCATCCGCGGCTCGGCGAACGCTTCGCGTATCGCAGCGGCAGCGAAGCGATCGATGCGATCGCCAATGTCCCCTATGGCTGGCGCGCGCTCCACGGCGCGCCTGGGCTTTTCCGGCTCGGCGACCAAGCTGGCGTCATCCCGTCGCTCGCCGGCGAGGGCATGGGCATCGCGATCGCCAGTGGCATTCGCGCAGGCCATGCCTATCTAGGAGGCGGTGCGGCAGCTGCCCCCGGCTTTCAGCAGCGATTTGCGCGCGCCACCGCCAGACCGATCCGTCTTGCCGGGCTCGTCCGCGACGCCGCCGAGCGCCCCGCCCTCACCGGGTTCGCGCTTCCGCTGCTGCGGCAGATCCCGGGACTGATCGAGATTATCGCCTCTTTGACCCGGATCGGCCATTCCCGGCTTGACCGGACGCCCAGCTAATTGGAAAAACCTCCGCATGGATCACATCACCCTGTCCGAAACGGAGTGGCGCAAGAAGTTGAGCCCCGAGGCCTATCACGTGCTGCGCGAAGCCGGCACGGAGCGCGCCTTTTCCGGCCGTTACGACAACAACAAGGCTGATGGCATCTATCGCTGCGGCGGATGCGCACTGCCGTTGTTCGATTCGGCCGACAAATATGATTCGGGATCGGGCTGGCCGAGCTTCACCCAGCCGATCTCGCCCGAGCACGTCATCGAGCATAGCGATGTCAGCCACGGCATGGTTCGCACCGAAGCGCGCTGCGCGCGCTGCGACGGCCATCTCGGCCATGTCTTCCCCGACGGCCCGCCGCCGACCGGCCTGCGCTATTGCATGAACTCGCTCAGCCTCGACTTTCGCGCCCGGGAGAGTGCCGGCAGCGACGAGATGAAGGACTGAGCTAGCCGGCTACGGCTTGTCGGGGTGCCCGGCAAAGCCTAACGCTACGCTGCTTCATGGCCCGCTCATCCGCTCCTTCGCCCCGCTCCAAACGCGCGCCTGCCTGGCGCCGTTGGAGCGTCTTTGTTCTCCAGCTTGGCGCTGGGTTCGCGGTGCTCGGGGCGATCGTGCTCGCGATCACCGTCTATGTATCGGAAGGGCAGTTGCCGAGTTTCGATGCGTTGAAATCGTCGCCCAACGGCCAGATGATCCGCGTCCACGCCGCCGACGGCACGGTGATCGTCTCTATGGGGCCGAGCTATGGCGAATGGCTGCCGTATGACCGCATCCCCAAGGTGATGCGCGACGCGATGATTTCGGTCGAGGATCGTCGCTTCCGCTCGCATATCGGGGTCGACCCGATCGGCATGGTGCGCTCGATCCAGGTTCGCATCGAGCGCGGGCATTGGCGCCAGGGCGGATCGACGATCACGCAGCAGATTGCGCGCAACATCTTCCTCAATTCGAACAAGCAATGGGGCCGCAAGGTCCGCGAGGGGATCCTCGCGCTCGCGCTCGAACGCAAGTTCAGCAAGGACGAGGTGCTCGAGCTCTACCTCAACAAGGTCTATTTCGGCGGCGGCGCGTACGGGATCGATGCCGCATCGCGCAAATTCTTCGGGCACGGCGCCGATCATCTCAGCCTGACCGAGGCGGCGGTGATCGCGGGGCTCGTCAAGGCGCCTTCCAATTACTCTCCGACCGCCGATATCGCGGCTGCGCGCGGTCGTGCCGGAGTCGTGCTCAAGCTGATGCAGGAAACCGGCGTGATCACGCCGGCGCAAGCCGACGAGGCCGAGATCGACAAGGTCGCCTTCGTCCCCGAGGCGCGGCAGAACAGCGTGCGCTATTTCACCGACTGGGCGCTCCCCCAGCTCGAAATGCTGATCGACGAGACGCAGCGTCCGCTCGAAGTATGGACCACGCTCGACCTCACCATGCAGCGCGCTGCCGATGCGGCGATCCAGCAGAATGCTCCGCGCGGCGCGCAAGGTGCGCTCGTCGCGATCGACCGCGATGGGGCGGTGCGCGCGATGGTCGGCGGGACGGATTATGTCAGCTCGATCTACAATCGCGCGACGCAGGCGATCCGGCAGCCCGGATCGGCGTTCAAGCTGTTCGTCTATCTCGCCGCGCTCGAGGCCGGGCATAAGCCTGAGGATTCGATCGTCGACGAGCCGATCACGATCGATGGCTGGAGCCCTCGCAACGATTCGCGCCGCAACAGCGGTGCAGTGAGCCTGCGTACGGCATTTGCGTATTCGCTCAACACCGTCGCCGCCAAGCTCGGCCAGGAAGTCGGCTTCTCGACCGTCGCCGACATGGCACGGCGGTTCGGCATCACCACCAAGGTCAACACGCATCCCTCGATGGTGCTTGGCACCTCCGAGGTCCGTTTGCTCGACATGACGCGCGCTTTTGCGAGCGTCGGCAACAAGGGCGTCGCGGTCACGCCGTACGGCATCACCAAGGTGACCGCATCGGGCGAGACGATCTACGCGCAATCGGTCGATACCAGTCATGTGCTGGTCGCGCCCTATGTCGCTGCGGAAATGACCGACCTGCTCCAGACGACGGTCAATACCGGCACCGGCAAGGCTGCCCAGATCGGACGCCCGGTCGCGGGCAAGACCGGGACGACGACGTCGAGCAAGGATGGCTGGTTCCTCGGCTTCTCGAGCGGCCTCACCACCGGTGTGTGGATGGGGCGTGACGATGCTAAGCCGATCGCCGGGCTCCACGGCGGCACGGCGCCGGCCAAGGCGTTCGCCGCCTTCATGCGGACCGCGGTCGCATCGCGCCCGGTCGAACAGTTCGATACCAAGGTGACGCTGCCCGAATATCAGCTCGAACCCGACCAGGAATCGTATTTCGGCGAGGCGGATAACGGCCTGTTCGTCGACGAGAACGGCAATCCAGTCGATTCGGGACGCGCGACGCCGGCTGAGCCGCAAGTCGATGCCGACGGCAATCCGATCGTCCCGCGCAGTGCCGATCCGCGCATCACCCGTGGGTCAGATACCCAGCCGCAGACCGAGCAGAACCGCCCGGACGATACCCAGCGGCTCGATCAGGGCTGGCTCGACCATGTCCTCGGACGCGATGCCCCCCGCCCTGCCCCCAATCCGAATCGTGTCCCGCGCGATCGACCAGCGATGACGCCGCCCGACCGCTACGACGAGCGTCAGGACTCGCGGCCGACCCAGTGAAGCGCCGCGCCGTTGGCGCGCAACCAGCGGCGCGATTCGTCGGGATCGCGTTCGTCGAGCATTTCGAGCACACGGTAGAAGCGCGCGCTATGGTCCATATGGAGCCGGTGCGCGACTTCGTGCGCGACGGTCGATCGGCGGACGAAATCGGGCATCAGGATCAACCGCCAGCTGTAACGGATTGTCCCCGACGCAGCGCAGCTTCCCCAGCGCGTCTTGGGATCGCCAACCGCGACCTTGGTGACGGTAACGCCTGCCCGATCAGCGAACTCGTCGGTCTCCGCGCTCAACACCCGTAGCGCTTCGCGCTTGAGCCAAGTCGCGATCCGTCGCGACACGCCATTGAGCGTACCCCCGCAGTGCAAAGTATCGCCGACGCGCTTCACCGTTCGGGATGCGCTCGGCTCCCAGGCGATCGTCAGGCAAGCGTCGCCGAACGGGATCGTCCCGCCGGGTTCGAACGGCTGCGCTTGTGGCAAACGCGCGCGTTGCTCGGCGATCCACCCGGCCTTTTCCTCCGCCCAGGCGAGCGCCTTCTTGAGCGGCGCGCGCGGCGGCAGGACCAGGCGTACGCGCCCGGTCGCGCTATCGACCGACAGCCGCGCGCGCCGCGCTCGCGCGTTGCGGACGACCTCGATCGCGCTGCTCACAATTCGCGGTCGACCAGATGATATTCGAGCTCGCCGGCATCATCTTCCGAAATCGTCCAACCGCGCACCGATTGCCCAGCGCGGTGCACCGACTCGCGGTCGCCCGACACGAGATAATGCCAGTCGTGGAGCGGCTCGTCGGCGGCGCGCAAACGATAGGCGCAGGTCGCCGGCAGCCAGTCGATCGTCCGGACATTGTCGCGGCTCAATCGCACGCACTCGCTGACATAGGCGTGGCGATGTTTGTAGTTCGAGCATTGCGCCGTCGCGCGATCGAGCAGACGGCACGACACGTTGGTCGGCAGCAGCTCGCCCGTCTCCTCATCCTCGAGCTTGTGGACGCAGCATTTGCCACACCCGTCACACAAGGCTTCCCACTGCCCGCGATCGAGCGTGTCGATCGGTTCTTCCCAGAATTTTCCGCTCATTTCACCCACCGGTCGAGCTCGGCCGCGACATCGTTCGGCGTCTTGTCCGCGGGCAGGAGAACCACCGGCTTGCCAGCCGGATCCATCAGCACCGCGAAGCGGCTGTGCGCGACGAGATACGCGCCCTCGGCATTGGGTTTCTCGAGTTCGACCGTAACCCCGTACCCCTTGGCGACCGCCGCGATGGTTTCGGGCGAGCCGGTCAGCCCAACCATTCGCGAATGGAACGCCGCGACATACGGTTTGAGCACGGCGGGCGTATCCCGCTTCGGATCGACCGAGACGAAGATCGGCACGACCGTTGCCGCGCGCTTCGCGTCCTGCGCCTCGAACGCACGCAGCCCCGCGCCGATCGTCTGGAGATCGGTCGGGCACACATCGGGGCAGAAGGTGTAACCGAAATACAGGACGCGATAGCGACCGGCAAAGTCGCGATCGCTGCGCGGCTTTCCGTCCTGATCGATCAGTTGGAACGGGACACCGATCTTGACCCCGTCGAGCGGGGCGCGGGTCGGGGCGGGAGAGCCGCTACAGCCGACCGTCGATGCGGTCAGCAACAGCGCGCACAGCGTGCGGGCAATCTGGTTCATGGCATCGCCAGCCATGATCTGTTAGTCCGATCGGCGCAAGCTTTTGAGCTTTTCCCGATCGCATCGCTCGACCTAGCCAGGACCTTTTCGATGACCCTTCGTACTGCATCGCTCGCCTTCGCATTGCTCGCGGCCACGCCGCTAGCGCTGGTTTCCACGCCCGCCATGGCGCAGATCGGTCAGTCGGCCGGATACAAGTTCCTCCAGTCGGTGAAAGACGCGAAGAACGATGAAGTGATCGCCGCGCTCGAGAAGCCTGGCGTGACCTTGGTCAACACGCGCGATCGCTCGACCGGCGAAGGCGCGCTCCACATCGTCGTCCGGCGCGGCGACATGGCCTATGTTTCGTATCTGCTGTCGAAGGGTGCCGACGCCAATCTCCGCGACGACAAGGGCGAGACCGCGATGCTGCTGGCGACCCGGCTCGGGCGCAAGGAAATGGTCGATGCGCTCGCCAAGAGCGGGGGCAACGTCAACCTCGCCGACGCGCGCGGCGAGACGCCGTTGATCATCGCGGTCCAGCGTCGTGACCAGTCGCTCGTGCGCACTCTGCTCGATCTTGGCGCCGATCCCGACCAGGCCGATCATCTCCAGGGCTTTTCCGCGCGCGAATATGCACAGCAGGACAAGCGCTCGCCGAGCATCGCGCAAATGATCGAGGCCAGCCCCAAAAAGGTTCGCAAGGCAGTTTCGGGGCCAACGCTCTGAGATTGCTCCACGTGGAACACTCGTAGGGCGTCGCCTAGAGCATGACCTGTGCTTCGGGATCGGTAAGCGCGATCAAGCGCCGCCCTGCCCGACGCCCAAACGCGAGCGTCGCGCGCTTACGCGTCGCTGCCGACAACGGCTCGGTATGCGCATCGCGGACCACCGCGGCATCATAGCGATCGGCGACGATGATCCCGGTGCGCTCGGGTAGGAAAGCTGCGCCATCGAGTGGCGATGCGTCGAACCCCGCAGGGACCGCCCAATAATAGCGATCGCAGCATCCGAGATAGTCGGTCCATTTGCCGTCGCCGAGCAGATCGGCGCGCGAGACCTTGATTTCGACAATGACGATCTGGCCGCGCGCATCGATCGCCATCAGATCGGCGCGACGATTGCCATCGAGCGGCACCTCGCTCAGCGCGACCAGATCGTGGCGAAGCAGCATCCGGGTCGTGCCACGCGCGACATCGGCTGCGCAGAGCGACGAGCCGGGAAATTTGGCGCTGGCGCCGCTGGGAAATGCGGAAGGATCGGGCGTGAGGAGCATCACCCGACCCTAGAACATTTCACGAACGCGTCCAAGAGGACGCGCGCGTCTCAGCGGTAGAAAAGATGGTTGCCGATCGCAGCGACCTGAACGCGGTGCCAGCCCGGCGCAGCGCGGCGCGCGTGAAAGTACATCGCGTCCGACGCGGGGCTGTCCCACGCGTCGGCGAGCGCGACACGCGCGACCGCGACGGCGGTGCGATACTGCTTGTTCGGGGCGATCTCGGGGACATGGCCACCGCGAACGAAAGAGAACTGACCCTTCTGGGTCACGACCGAACACACACCCTTGGGGAAGCGCCCCGACTTCGAACGGTTGAGGATCACCTCGGCGACAGCGAGCTGGCCGCTCAGTGGTTCGCCCTTCGCCTCGAAATAGATCGCGCCGGCCATGCACTGAAGTTCGTCGTTCATCGCTTCGGGGCCAGGCTGCGCAGCGACAGCGGCATCGAGCGTACCGTAAGCAACGGTATCGCCATCCTGCTCTGCGTCGGACTCTTGCGAAGGAGCGGTTACGGGATCAGCCGACTGGGTCGTGGCGATCGCCGGGATCATCTGGGGCGTCTGCGGAACCGAAAGCGCGGACGGCACGTTGATAGCACGATTGATTTCCTGGGCGAACCCAGGCGTTCCGAAGCCGATGAGAGCAGCGACGGTAAAGGTCAGCGTCACGATGGATGCGACGCGATTCGAAAACGACATGAAGACGACTAAAATGCGGTTGGTGCACGGATAGGGTCGACATACGTCGCCCTTCCGGACAGCCCCCCGACTGCGTAATCATTCCGGATCGCACCCGGCACGACACAACGCCCTGACTAGAGCTTTGCCTATCCCTGCGCGGGGCCGCTCGGTCAATCGTCGAGGATCGTTTCTGCGGCGAATCGTTCTGCCGACGGGATATCCAGTTCGATAACCCACAGGTCGGGATCCCGCTCGCGTCGGCGTCGCCAATAGGTATCGCACGTCATCGGATCGCTCGCGCCGCTTGGCCCCGCAGCAATGAGCGCCCGTTTGCCGAGCGAGTCCCGTCCGCGCTCGACCAGCCGTGAGCGCCCCGGACCATCGTTCAAAATCATCAGGATCGCGCCGGAATCTGCGTCACCCCTGGCCCGCACCATCCCCATCCCACCAGCATCGTTGACGCGTTTGAGCAGGGCCGACACCAGAATTCCGCTCGCCAGCGTGTCGCTCATGCAGGGCGGTACCCTGGCAATCCGGCAAGCGCGATCTGCGAGCGCATGAAGGTGCCCGTGCCACGCGCGGCTTCATCGCCGCTAGCATCGATCAAGCGCGCCTCGGCGACGAACACACGCCGATGCCCCGATACCCAACGGCCCTCTGCAATCACCGGCCCCGCGCGGAGCGGCTTGGTCAGCAGCAGATTGTACGCGGTGGTCAGCAGGAAGCGATCGGTCACAAGGCTGTTCGCGGCGTAGAACGCAGCGTCGTCGAGCATCTTGAAATAGCTCGTGCCGTGCGCGGCGCCCGCGGCGTGGAAGAAGCGCTCGTCGATCGTGAAATGGATCCGCGCGAGCCCGGCTTCGGGGATTTCAAGCGTCGACTCGAACAAGCGATTGATCGGTGCCGCGGCATAGAGCGATTCGAGCGCACGGAAATGCGCCTGTTCTCCCGCCGGGGCCGGGCCGTCGTTAAGCGGCATCGCACGTCTGATCGGCGGACAGCAACGCAACAAGCGCATCGCGCGACCCTGCGCCACGCAATTTCGCGACGAACGCCTGATCGCGCAGCGCGCGCGACACGCGCGCCAGCGCCTTGAGATGAGTCGCACCGGCATCGGGTGGCGACAGCAGCATGAAGACGATGTCGACGGGCATGTCGTCAACCGAGTCGAAATCGATCGGCTGGGCGAGCCGGGCGAAAACGCCGCAGACGTGGTCCAGCCCGGGCAACTTGCCGTGCGGCGTCGCAACGCCCCCGCCGAACCCGGTCGAACCGAGCTTCTCGCGCGTCCCGACCACTTCGGCCACCGCGCTGGCATCTACCCCGTATACGCTCGCCGCGGTCGCTGCGAGCTGCTGGAACAGCGCCTTGCGCGTGCCGGCGCTGACGCGTTCGAGCACGGCGTCGGACGCGAGAATATCGTGCAGATCGGTCATGTTAGTCCTTGGGCCCGCCCAAAGCGGAGGCTTTGAGCGAGCCCATAGCGCCGATCGGTCATCGGCGAAAGCACGAGCCTTATGCTAGGACATCGGCGCAGGGCCGCCGATGGCCTTACGCTTCGCGGTGCGGCTCGACCCAGCCGATCGTCCCGTCGCCACGGCGATAGACCATGTTGTAGGTGCCCGATACGCTGTTGCGGAACAGCAAGGCCGCGGTGTTGCGCAGGTCGAGCATCATCACGGCATCGGACACCGAGGCATCGGGCACGTCGACGCGCGTTTCGGCGACGATCAGCGGGAAGTCCTCGACCTCCTCCTCAGTGGTGCTCTCCTGGAACAGCGTATAGCCGGCATTGTCGGCATCGGCCGCTTGTGCCGCCGCTGCACTCGCCACCCCAGCATTGCGATCCTTGAGGCGGCGCATGTAGCGCCGCAGCTGCTTCTCAACCTTGGCGGCGGCAGCGTCGAAGGCGAGATGCGCATCCGCGGCATCGCCATGTGCCTTGAGGATCAACCCCTGCATCACGTGCGCGACGATGTCGGCGGTGAAGCGATTGTCGTGCGGCCCCTTGCCGAAGGTGACCTGCGCCGAGATGGCGCGCGCGAAATATTTGGTGGCTATGCCCTGGAGTCGCTCGTCGACATGGGTCCTGAGCGCCTCGCCCGTTTCGACCTGATGGCCGGAAACCCGAATATCCATGAGCATTCTCCTTAGCTGGCCGATGTCGCTTTGACGATCATCGGCGGTAGACGACGCCTGTCGGGCGCCTCGACCCCCTTAAACTCAAGACAGTGCCGGATCGCTCCCCCACAACGGATTGACCACGGTTTTGAGGAACGCCGCATGCCGGGCGAGTTCGCTCTCGGCGGCTGCGAAGATACGCGCCGGACGCACCGTCGTCGGCACGGTCGACTGCGTCGGCGCCATCTCCTCGATCACGTCGCTGACCAGGCCAAGGCCGATCTGTCGACCGCCGGTGAGCTCGACATAGACTTGCGAGAGCAATTGCGCGTCGAGCAACGCGCCGTGGACGGTGCGATGGCTACGATCGATGCCGTAGCGGTTACACAGCGCATCGAGGCTGTGCTTGGCGCCGGGGTGGCGCATCCGCGCCATCGCGACGGTATCGACCATCCGGTGCAGCCCAACCGTCGCGCGGCCGCAGCGCTGCAGTTCGCCGTTGAGAAAGCCGAAATCGAAGCTCGCATTGTGCGCGACGAGCGGGCTGTCGCCGATGAAATCCAGCAAATCCTCGACCAGCTGCGGGAATAGCGGCTTGTCGGCGAGGAACGCGTCGCTCAGCCCGTGGACGCGCTGCGCCTCGGGCGGCATCGTGCGCTCGGGGTGAAAATAGGCGTGGAAGGTGCGCCCGGTCTCGACCTTGTTGACCATCTCGAGACAGCCGATCTCGACCATGCGGTCGCCATCGGAAAAACTGAAGCCTGTGGTCTCGGTATCGAAAACGATCTCGCGCATAAGTCTAGGATAGTGGGGTCTCGCGCCCTTCGAGGCAAGCGATGATGGCGCTAACCGCACGCCGCGTCGCATCGATCGACCCGCCCGTCGGCACGACGAAGTCGGCACGCGCGACTTTATCGCCGTCCGGCAACTGCCTGGCGAGAATCGCGTCGAGCTTTTCGGGCGTCATTCCGGTGCGGGCGAGCACCCGCGCACGTTGAATTTCGGGCGGGGCGGACACGACGACAACGCGTTCGACGCGCGACTCGCCACCCGTTTCGAACAGCAAGGGAACGTCGAACAGCACGATCGGCGCGCTCGCATGCGCCGCCAGGAAGGCCGCGCGCTCCTCGCCGACCGCCGGATGGACGATCGCTTCGAGCCGCGCGAGTGCCGCCGGGTCGCCGAGCACCTTGGCGCCGAGCGCAGCGCGATCGACGCCATTCGGCCCGGTCACGCCGGGAAAGGCAGACTCGATCGCGGCGACGGTGCGGCCACCCGGCCCTTGCAGCACGTGCACCGCGGCGTCGGCGTCGAACACCGGCACGCCGGCGTCGGCGAACATCGCGGCAACGGTCGATTTGCCCATGCCGATCGACCCGGTCAGCCCGATCGTGATCGGCCGCTTGGCGGTCATGCGGTCAGCAGCGCGCGGAGCTCGTCGTCGCTCGCCTCGTCGCGCGGTGGGGCGACGCCAAAGAACAGCTCGAACGCGAGCGCGGCCTGGCCGATCAGCATATCGAGTCCGTCGACCGTCTCGAGCTCGCGGTCGCGCGCCGCCGCCAGCAGGCGCGTTTCGAGCGGTGCATAAACGACGTCATACACCACTGCATCCTCGGGCAACGGCGCCAGATCGAGCTCGAGCGGGGGTTGCCCGACCATCCCGAGTGCGCTCGCATTGACCAACAAGGCCGCGGCCGGGAGCGTCGCATCGAGCGGCAGCGCCTTGCCCTTGAGCCCGAACGACGACAGCAACGCCGCGGCCTTGAGCACGTTGCGGTTGAGGATCGTCACCGGACCGACGTCGAGCCGCGCGAGCGCGAACAACACCGCGCGTGCCGCCCCCCCTGCCCCGATCACCACGACCGGCGCGCCGGTAAGATCGAGCTGGTTGATCGGCGCATAGAAGCCGGCGGCATCGGTGTTGGTCAGGATCACCTTGCCGTCTTCACCGCGGAACACGGTATTGGCCGCGCCGATCGTCGCGCGGACGCCACCGGGATCGGGAACATGGTCGAACACCGCGATCTTGTGCGGGATCGTCACGTTGCAGCCGCGCCAGGCGGGATCGGCACTGCGCGCCTCGAAATACGCTGCCAGCCCGTCGGCAGCGACCTGACAGAGGTGATATTCGGCATCGAGCGCGAGGCGTTCGATCCAGAAGCCGTGGATCAACGGCGATTTGGAATGCGCGATCGGATCGCCGATCACTTCGGCCAGCATCATGACGCCATCACTCCCCGAACCCGCAGATAATCGAGCACCGGCAGCAAAGGCAGGCCGAGCACGGTGAACTGGCTCCCCTCGATCCGGCTGAACAATTGCGCGCCCGGGCCCTCGATCCGATAGCAACCGACACAGCCGGAGATCTCGGGCCATTCGAGGTCGAGATAGGTCTCGATGAACGCCTCGGACAGCGGGCGCACGTGCATCCGCGCGCGATCGACGACGCGCCACACCGGACGGCCGCCTTCGGCCATCACCGCGGCGCTGACGAGTTCGTGACGCTTGCCCGACAGCCGGCGCAGATGCGCGCCCGCCTCGGCCCGGTCGCGCGGTTTGTCGAGCATCGACCCATCCTCGAGCGCGACGACCGAATCGCAACCGAGCACAAGCGCTTGCCCCTCACCCGACGAAACCTTGATCGCCTTCAGTTCGGCCAAGGCATCGGCCATGTCGCGCGCGGCGAGCCCTTCGCCGAGCAACGCCGCCTTTGCCGATTCCTCATCGACGCCGGCCGAGACCGCGACGAACGGGACATTTGCCGCGGTCAGCATGGCGCGCCGCGAGGCGCTTTGCGAGGCCAGCAGGAGCTTCATGCTTCACCTCGTGTTTCGCCGCGGCGTTCGCCGACGAGCGCAATGATCGCCGCTGCGGTTTCCTCGATCGAGCGCCGCGTGACGTCGATCACCGGCCAGCCATTGTCGGCGAACATCCGCCGCGCATAGGCGACTTCGCGCGTCACCGCTTCTTGGTCGACATAAGCGGTGGTGGTCGTTTCATTCAGCGACAGCAACCGGTTGCGGCGCACCTGGATCAGCCGATCGGCGCTCGTCGTAAGGCCGACGATGATCGGGTTCTTCAACGTGAAGAGATTTTCGGGCGGCGGGCTTTCGACGACGATCGGGATGTTCGCGGTCTTGAAGCCGCGATTGGCGAGATAGATCGACGTCGGCGTCTTCGAAGACCGCGACACGCCTGCGAGCAGGATGTCCGCCTCTTCCCACTCCTCGGCCAGGATCCCGTCGTCATGCGCGATCGTGAACTGAATCGCATCGACTCGCGCGAAATACGCGGCGTCGAGCACGTGCTGCCGCCCCGGGCGGGCCTTCGCCGCCTGACCAAGCAAGCCCGACAGCGCGCCCGTCACCGCGTCGAGCGGCGCGACCGCGGGGAGCCCGAGCGTACGACAGCGCGTCTCGAGCGTGCGCCGCGTCTCGCTGTTCACCAGAGTGAACAGCACCAACCCGGGATTTTGCGAGATTTCCTGCAAAATGCGCTCGAGATGCGCCTCCGTCCGCACCATCGGCCAGAAATGCCGGATCGTCTCGACATCGTCATATTGCGCGAGCGCGGCCTTGGCGATGTTCTCGAGCGTTTCGCCGGTCGAATCGGACAGGAGATGGAGATGCAGGCGCATCAGAGACGGGTGCGGGGCGAAACTGTGGACAACATGGGGGCAAGCGCTAGCGCAACTTTGCCCGTCCGCAAAGCCGAGCGACCGCCGTGCATAACCCTGATGCTATCCACAATCGCGCAAACACCCCATGGTTCCCCCCACAGCCTGTGGATAATGGGGACGAGCACGCCGACTCAAGGCGTGCGCGTCGATTGCGCCGCGTCAATCTGTTGGCATTTTGGGGATGGCGGCATAAGCCCCGTTATCAACGTGCCAACAACCACTTCAACCTTTTAAGATTCTAGATTCTTATAGAAGTAGGGTGAGGAAAGACCGATCGTGCTGACGCAAAACAAGCCGCTGCTCGCCACGCTCAAGGGTGAGCGTGCCTCCACCCCGCCAATCTGGCTGATGCGCCAGGCGGGACGCTATCTCCCCGAATATCGCGCGCTCCGGGCCGAGAAGGGCGGGTTCCTCGCTTTGGTCAATGACAGTGAAGCGGCAGCCGAGGTGACGATCCAGCCGATCCGGCGCTTCGGCTTCGACGGGGCGATCCTGTTCTCGGACATCCTGATGGTCCCCTCGGCGCTGGGACAGGGTCTGAGCTTCGGTGTCGGCGAAGGACCGGCGCTGACGCCCCCGCTCGTCGATCATGCGCTGGAAAGCCTTCAGGCGGCGCCTGAGCGGCTTGATCCGGTGTATGCGACTGTGCGCCTGGTCGCAGCGCAGTTGCCGCCACAGACCACCTTCCTCGGCTTTGCCGGAAGCCCGTGGACCGTCGCCACCTATATGGTCGCAGGACATGGCAGCAAGGATCAGGGCGAGACGCGGCGTTTTGCGTATGGCGACCCTGCCGCTTTTGGTCGGATCATCACCGCGATCGCCGATTGCACGATCGAATATCTGTCACGCCAGATCGAGGCCGGCGTCGAGGCGGTGCAGCTGTTCGACAGCTGGGCCGGCAGCCTCAGCCCCGCGCAATTCGAACGTTGGGTGATCGCGCCCAATGCCGCGATCGTCGCGGCGCTGCATGAGCGCCACCCCGGCGTCCCGGTGATCGGCTTTCCCAAGGGCGCGGGCGAGAAGCTTCCTGCTTATGCGCGCGAGACCGGGGTCGATGCGCTCGGGCTCGACGAAACGATCGACCCCGAATGGGCCGCGCGGACGCTTCCGCAGGGGATGCCGGTGCAGGGCAATCTCGATCCGCTCGTCCTGATCGCCGGGGGAGCGGCGATGGAACAGGCCGCGTCGCGCATCCTCACCGCGTTCGCCGATCGGCCGCACATCTTCAATCTCGGCCACGGCATCCTGCAGGATACGCCGATCCCGCATGTCGAGCAGTTGCTCGCCTATGTCCGGAGCGCGCGATGATCGGGATGCTCGGCAATGCCTATCCGTGGATGAAGGCAGCGCATCTGATCTTCGTCATCTTCTGGATGGCGGGGCTGTTCATGCTGCCGCGCTATCTGGTGTATCATCAGGAAGCCGCGATCGGCTCGCCCGAGGCGGCGCAATGGATCGAGCGCGAAGCCAAGATCCGCAAGATCATCCTGACGCCTGCGATGGTCGTCGTCTGGGTGCTCGGCTTGACGCTCGGCGCCAATCTCGGTCTGTTCTCGGGCGCGAGTGGGCTCGGCTGGCTGCATCTCAAGCTGCTGCTGGTGGTGATCCTCAGCGGGTATCACGGTTGGGCGGTCGGCTATTCGAAGAAGCTGGCGGCGGGCAAGCCGACGCTCACCGGGCGGCAGCTGCGGCTGATCAACGAAGTGCCGGCGGTGCTGGTGACGTTCATCGTCATCCTCGCGATCGTCCAGCCGTTCTGAGGTCCTGAAGCCCTCTGCGCGTGGGACGCGACGCGTGCGGAGGGCGACCGATAATCGCGCTCTTCAGCACTTGCGCAAAAACCGCCAAGCCTTGACGCGCCGCGCGCCGGATCGTATCTCCAACGCCGTGTCACGATGCGGCGGGTCCACCCGCTCGGTCGCGGCATCCTTCCTCTAGCATCGTCGCGTATCTGTCGCCGACCGAAGCTCCCCCCTCGCATCTTCATGCCCCGGACGCCCTCCATGCATCTCAAAGACCTCAAGAACAAAAAGCCGGCCGAACTGGTCGCGATGGCCGAGGAGCTCGGCATCGAGAGCGCGTCGACGCTGCGCAAGCAGGATCTGATGTTCGCGATCCTCAAGGTTCAGGCCGAAGAGGGCGAGGAAATCATGGGGCTCGGCACGATCGAAGTGCTGCCCGACGGTTTCGGCTTCCTGCGCAGCCCCGAGGCGAATTATCTCGCCGGCCCTGACGACATCTACATCTCGCCCAACCAGGTCCGTAAGTTCGGCCTGCGCACTGGCGACACGGTCGAAGGCGAGATCCGCGGGCCGAAGGATGGCGAACGCTATTTCGCGCTGACCAAGCTGACCGCGGTCAATTTCGACAATCCCGACGCGGTTCGTCATCGCGTCAATTTCGACAATCTCACGCCACTCTATCCCGATGAGAAGCTCACGCTCGATCCCGCCGACCCGACCGTCAAGGACAAGTCGGCGCGAGTCATCGACATCATCTCGCCGCAGGGCAAGGGCCAGCGCACGCTGATCGTCGCGCCGCCGCGCGTCGGCAAGACGGTGATGCTGCAGAACATCGCCAAGGCGATCACCGACAACCACCCCGAGGTGTTCCTGATCGTCCTGCTGATCGACGAGCGCCCCGAGGAAGTGACCGACATGCAGCGTTCGGTGAAGGGCGAGGTCGTCTCCTCGACTTTTGACGAACCCGCGACGCGCCACGTGCAAGTCGCTGAAATGGTGATCGAAAAGGCCAAGCGCCTGGTCGAGCACAAGAAGGACGTCGTGATCCTGCTCGACTCGATCACGCGTCTCGGCCGTGCCTACAACACCGTCGTGCCGTCGTCGGGCAAGGTGCTGACCGGTGGTGTCGACGCCAATGCGCTGCAGCGGCCGAAGCGCTTCTTTGGTGCCGCGCGCAACATCGAGGAGGGCGGCTCGCTCTCGATCATCGCGACCGCGCTGATCGATACCGGCAGCCGCATGGACGAAGTGATCTTCGAGGAATTCAAGGGCACGGGTAACTCTGAAATCGTGCTCGATCGCAAGGTCGCCGACAAGCGGATCTTCCCGGCGCTCGACGTCGGCAAGTCGGGCACGCGCAAGGAAGAGCTGCTGGTCGATCAAAGCAAGCTGTCGAAGATGTGGGTGCTGCGTCGCATCCTCATGCAGATGGGCACGATCGACTCGATGGAGTTCCTGCTCGACAAGATGAAGAATTCGAAGACCAACGAAGATTTCTTCGACAGCATGAATCAATAGCCGAGTGCGGCCGGCGGCATGCTGCCGCCGGACTCGCACCGGCTCGGCCGGCGGGCGCAATTCCGCACCCGACCGACGGCATGGGCTTTGCCCATGCCCGCCCCGCGAACCAAATCCCTAAAGCAGCAGATCCCGCCGACCGCGCCGCTCGAACGCGAGCAGCCATTGCTTGGTGATCGGCCCCTCCCCCGCCGAATACGCGCCGAGCGATCCCGAGGCATTGAGCACGCGGTGGCATGGCACCACGATCGGGAACGGATTGCGCGCGCAGGCTTGCCCGATCGCCCGCGCACTCGACCCAGCACGCTTGGCGAGCGCTCCGTAGCTCACCTTATCGCCATAGGGGATCGCGACCATCGCGGTACGCAGTGCCGCACCGCGTTCGGACGCTGCGGCTGACAAAGCCAGATCGAAGGTCGTCAGTGTTCCCGCAAACCATGCGGTCAGTTGCTCGGCGGCGGCACGTACTGGTGCGGTCGCCCCGGCCACAAGCGGTGCCTCCCCGCCGAGCGTGATCGCATGGAGTTCGCGGTCATCGCCGCTGATCGTGATCACGCCGACGGGCGTTGCGATCCGGGCCATATCGCGCGCATACATGAGCAGACTATGCCGCCGGGCTCGTGCCGGCTCAAGCGGAGACGCCGTAATGAAGATCAACGTCGAGATCGATTGTACCCCCCAAGAGGCGCGTGCTTTCATGGGGCTCCCGGATCTCACGCCGATCCACGATAAGTATCTGTCGATGATGACCGATTCGATGGATGGCGTCGTTTCGCCCGACCTGATCGAGAACATGATGCGAAGCTGGGCGCCGGTCAGCGATGCAAGCATGGGATTGTGGCGGACGATGTTCGAGCGCGCAGCGAAATAAGCCGTGGTGGACGACACGATCTTTGCCTGCTCGAGCGGCCCGCCGCCGGCGGCGATCGCGATCATGCGGATCAGCGGGCCGTCGGCGATGGCGGTTGCAGCGGCGCTCGCCGGGACCTTGCCGTCGCCGCGCGTGGCGGGCGTGCGCGCCTTGCGCGATCCTGCCGACCGGCGATTGCTCGATCGTGCGCTGGTCCTGACCTTTCCGGCTCCGCGTACCGCGACGGGTGAGGATCTGGTCGAACTCCATCTTCACGGCGGGCGTGCGGTGGTGGCGGCGGTTGGCGATGTCCTGGCTGCGCAACCGGGTCTGCGCGCCGCCGAGCCGGGGGAATTCACGCGCCGTGCGTTGACCAACGGCGTGCTCGATCTGACCGAAGCCGAAGGTCTCGGCGATCTGCTCAGCGCCGAGACCGAGACGCAGCGTCGTGCAGCGCTTCGGATTGCGGAAGGCGGATTGCGCACCGTTATCGAAGACTGGTCGGACCGGTTGGTGACAGTGGCTGCGAGCATCGAAGCGCAGCTCGATTTCTCCGACGAAGATGACGTGCCCGACGAAGCGGTCGAGGCTATCACGACCAACATCGCAGGCATTGCCGATGCGATGGCTGCGCTGCTCGCAACGCCGCCGGTCGAGCGTTTGCACGACGGCGTACGCGTGGTGATAGCCGGGCCCCCCAATAGTGGGAAATCGACGCTCCTCAATGTGCTCGCGGCGCGCGACGTGGCGATCGTCTCGCCATTGTCGGGGACGACGCGCGACCGGATCGAGGCCGCGGTCACGCGTGGGGGGATCGCCTATCTGCTGACCGATACAGCCGGTCTGACGGATACGCCCAACGACATCGTCGAAGAGATCGGCATCGCGCGGGCCGAGGCGGCGATGGGCTCGGCGGATATCGTGCTGTGGCTGGGCGACACCCCGCCCGCCGATCCGACGCATATCGCGGTACACGCGCGTGCAGACCTGTCGTCGCGCTCGTCCCCTCCCCCTTTCGCTGAGCTCGTTGTTTCGGCCGAGAGCGGGGCTGGCATAGCCGACTTGTGGGCGCGGCTCGCCGCGGAGGCGCAAGCGCTTCTTCCGGTCGCCGATGCGATTGCGACAAATGATCGTCAACGGTCGTTGCTGCGCGAAAGCGAGCAACATCTCCGCCGGGCGGGACAAAGCGATTTGTTGATCGTTGCAGAGGAGGTGCGCTGCGCGATGCGGTCGCTCAACGCGATCACGGGGCGCACCGGAACCGAGGACGTGCTCGACGCGATCTTCTCGCGCTTCTGCATCGGTAAGTGATGTTCCACGTGGAACACGGTCGGCTTTGACAGATCGCGGCGAGCCATTTAGCGCGAAGCCCATGAACGATTTCGACGTCATCGTAGTGGGTGGCGGGCACGCCGGCACCGAGGCCGCCGCCGCAGCGGCGCGCCGCGGCGCACGGACCGCATTGATCACCTTCGACCCTGCGAAAGTGGGCGCGATGTCGTGCAACCCCGCGATCGGGGGTCTCGGCAAGGGGCATCTTGTCCGCGAGGTCGATGCGTTCGACGGCCTGATGGCGCGCGCGACCGATGCGGCGGGTATCCACTACCGCATGCTCAACCGCAGCAAGGGCGCAGCCGTTCAGGGCCCACGCGTGCAGGCGGACCGACGCCGCTACGCGGCAGCGATCAACGCGATGCTAGCACAGCAAGTAGGGTTGGAGATTATCGGTGGGGAAGTCGCCGGTCTCCTGCTGAGCGAGAGCGGGAGCGTCGCAGGTGTTCGCTTGGCCGATGGTACGGTGCTTCATACCCGCGCGGTCGTGCTCGCTACGGGCACCTTCCTCGGCGGCCGGATGTTCTGTGGTGAGGAACGGTCCGAAGGCGGGCGTGTCGGGGAAGCAGGCGCGTCCCTGCTCGCGCAGCAGCTCCGCGCTGCCAACCTCCCGATGGCGCGCCTCAAGACCGGGACGCCGCCGCGACTCGATGGCCGCACGATCGACTGGGCGCGGCTGGCGCAGCAGGAAAGCGACGCCGAGCCTTGGACGATGTCACCCGTTTCGACGCATCGCCCCCTGCCCCAGCTTCACTGCGCGATCACGCGGACGACGCCGCAGACGCATGAGATCATTCGCTCCGGGCTCGACCGATCGCCGCTGTTCGGCGGCGCAATCGCCGGCGCAGGCCCGCGCTACTGTCCGTCGATCGAGGACAAGATCCACCGCTTCGGAGACCGCGACGGCCATCAGATCTTCCTCGAACCCGAGGGTCTCGATGATCCAACGATCTATCCCAACGGCATTTCGACATCGCTGCCCGTCGACATCCAGGCGGCGATGCTTCGCTCAATCCCCGGGCTCGAGGCGACGACGATGCTCACGCCGGGATACGCTGTCGAATATGACCATATCGACCCGCGCGCGCTGGCTGCCACGCTGGAGGTCCGCGCGCTCGAAGGTTTGTATTGCTGCGGGCAAATCAATGGCACGACTGGATATGAAGAAGCCGCCGGCCAGGGGTTGATGGCGGGGCTCAATGCAGCGGCGCGCGCGCTCGAGCGGCCCGAGATCGTGCTCGACCGAGCATCGTCGTATCTCGGTGTGATGATCGACGACTTGGTGCTGCAAGGCATTACCGAACCCTATCGCATGCTCACCGCTCGCGCCGAATATCGGCTGCGATTGCGCGCCGACAATGCCGAGACACGCTTGAGCCCGATAGCGGCTGAGCTTGGATGTTTGTTGCCCGCGCGGATCGAGCGGCTTGCGGATCGGATCGAGCGCCGTGGCGAAATCGAACAGGTGCTCGACCAGACGGTGCCAAGCGAAATGCTCATGGCGCGCGGAGCCGTGATCGGCAGCGATCCCGAACGCCGATCGGGCGCCGCATGGCTGCGCGTGGCGGGCGTGACACTCGAGATGGTGGCCCCAGACCTCATCGAACGGATGGACGCCGATCTGCTCGCCGAAGCGACTGAGGACGCGCGCTACGCCCCCTATCTTGCGCGGCAGGAGAACGAGGTAGCGGCGATGCGGTCGCATGACACGATCGCCGTTCCCGATGGCTTGCACTTCTCGACCGTGCCTGGGCTATCGAGCGAGATGATCGAACGGCTCGAAACCGCCCGCCCCGCGACGCTCGCAGCGGCGGGTCGTATTCGTGGCCTCTCTCCGGCGGCGCTGACGGCGATCCTCCTGCAGATCCGAAAGAAGGCAGCGTGACCGAGGACGAAGCGCGGGACTGGGTCTCGCAGCACTTTGGCGCTGACGGGCTCGCAACGATGCGACAGCTCGTCGAGATCGTCACCGCCGAAAGCGCACAGCAGAATCTGATTGCACCGTCGACGCTGGGCGCGATGTGGACGCGCCACATTGTCGATTCCGCACAGCTGCTTATGCTCGCCCCCAAGGATGACGGGGTATGGCTCGACATCGGGAGCGGTGCCGGTTTCCCAGGACTTGTGGTCGCAGCACTCACCGATAGACCGGTCTGGCTGGTCGAGCCGCGTCGCCGCCGCGCGGACTTTCTGGTGCAAGCGGCTGAGGCGATGGGGGTCGGCGAGCGCGTTACGGTAGAGTGCGCGCGGATCGAGGATGTCCTTGTCGATGCAAGGATTATTTCGGCGCGCGCCGTCGCATCGTTGGACAGTCTTTTCGCGTGGGGTGCGAAGTGCGCATCTTCCGCAACGTGCTGGATTCTGCCAAAAGGGCGGACGGCGCTGGCAGATGTCACCGCCGCGCAGCTAGCATGGGACGGGGTGTTTCACGTGGAACACAGTATCACCGATCCCGACTCGCTGATCGTTCTTGCATCAGGGGTGACACGCCGATGAACGTCATTGCCGTCGCGAACCAGAAGGGCGGTGTCGGAAAGACGACGACCGCGATCAACCTCGGCACCGCGCTTGCTGCGACTGGGCTGCGGGTGTTGCTGCTCGATCTCGATCCGCAAGGCAATTGTTCAACCGGGCTCGGCATCGCGCGCGCCGATCGGCATCATTCGACCTACGACATCCTGCTCGGCGAGACATCGATCGACGTTGCCGCGATGCCGACGTGCGTCCCCAAGCTCGACATCGTACCCGCGACGGTCGACCTGTCGGGTGCAGAAATCGAGCTGGTCGAATATGAGGAGCGCACGCATCGCCTGTCGCGCGCCCTCGCCCGCTCGGATCATCGCTGGGACGTCGTACTGATCGATTGTCCGCCGTCGCTCGGTCTGCTGACGCTCAATGCGATGGTCGCGTCGAATTCGCTGCTCGTGCCGCTGCAGTGCGAATTCTTCGCGCTCGAAGGGCTCAGCCAGCTGTTGAGCACAGTCGAACGGATCCGCGAGCGCTTCAACCCCGCGCTGTCGATCATGGGTGTCGCCCTGACGATGCACGACCGTCGCAATCGGCTGACCGATCAAGTCTCGAACGACGTTCGCGCGGTGCTGGGTCGCGTGGTGTTCGACACGGTGATTCCGCGCAACGTGCGTTTGTCCGAGGCGCCGAGCCACGGCTTGCCGGCATTGATCTACGATTATCGCTGCCCCGGCTCGGAAGCCTATATCGCGCTCGCGCGTGAGCTGATCGCGCGCCTTCCCGCCTTCGATACCCCGCAACCTGCAAGGGCCGCATGACCGACTCGACGCCTCCGATTGCACGCCCGAAGCCGCGTTCGGGATTGGGCCGCGGCCTCAACGCCTTGATGGGGGATTTGGCGCGCGAAGAGCCCGTCGGCGAGGGCAAGGAGAATGCCTCGCCGGGTGTGCGCTCGCTTCCCGTCGGCTCGCTGACGCCGCATCCGGGCCAGCCGCGGCGGCACTTCGACGAAGCCGCACTCGAGGAACTCGCGCAATCGATCGCGCTGCGCGGCGTGTTGCAGCCAATCGTCGTGCGGCCGCACGGCACCGGCTATCAGATCGTCGCGGGCGAACGCCGCTGGCGGGCTGCGCAGCGTGCGCGGCTGCACGAGGTGCCGGTCATCGTGCGGGCGTTCGACGATACCGAGACGCTCGAAGTCGCGCTCGTCGAGAATATCCAGCGGCAAGACCTCAATGCGATCGAAGAGGCCGAAGCGTATCATCGCTTGATCGAGGATTTCGGTCACACGCAGGAAGCGCTAGGCAAGCTGGTCAACAAGTCGCGCAGCCACATCGCCAATCTGCTGCGTCTGCTCGAATTGCCAACCCCGGTGCAGGAACGCGTCGTCAACGGCGCGCTGACGATGGGGCATGCGCGCGCGCTGATCGGTGCGCCCGATGTCGAGACGCTGGCGGACCAGGTCGTGGCACGCGGTCTCTCGGTGCGCGATACCGAACGTATGGCGCGCGCTGCCAAGCCCGCGCCGCGCGGCCAGCGCGACAGCGAGGGGCGCGATCCCGATCTCGCGGCGCTCGAGCATCAGCTGGCCGATCTGCTGGGCTTGTCGGTGCGTGTCGCGCACAGCGCCAAGGGGGGCACGCTGACGCTGTCCTATTCGACGCTCGACCAGCTCGACATGGTGTGCCAGCGGCTGACCGGAGAGCGTATCTAATACGCGTCCGGCGGACGCTTGGGGCATCCGCCGGACGGGCACCTTACTCGGTCGCGGGCAGGTAGAGCTCGCTGCCCTTTGCTTTGAACGTGGCGCTCATTTCAGCCATGCCCGCCTCGGCCTGCACACCGCGTGCGAACGCGGCGCGGTCGGCGTCGGCCGCATCGACCGGCGGCGTTGCGGCGAGGAAGCCGTCCGCCGGCTGGTTCTGCTTCGCCGCAAAATCGCGCACTTCCTGCGTAATCTTCATCGAGCAGAATTTCGGCCCGCACATCGAACAGAAATGCGCTGTCTTGGCGCCCTCCGCGGGGAGCGTCTCGTCGTGGTAGAGCTCTGCCGTATCGGGATCGAGCGACAGGTTGAACTGGTCGCGCCAGCGGAATTCGAAGCGCGCGCGGCTGACCGCATCGTCGCGCATCTTGGCGGCGGGATGGCCCTTGGCGAGATCGGCGGCGTGCGCGGCAAGCTTGTAGGTCACCACGCCGACCTTGACGTCGTCGCGATCGGGGAGTCCGAGATGCTCCTTCGGCGTGACATAGCAGAGCATCGCGGTGCCATACCACCCGATCATCGCCGCGCCGATCCCGCTGGTGATATGGTCGTAGCCCGGCGCGATATCGGTGGTGAGCGGCCCGAGCGTATAGAAGGGCGCCTCGCCGCACACTTCGAGCTGCTTTTCCATATTCTCTTTGATCTTGTGCATCGGCACATGGCCGGGGCCTTCGATCATCACTTGGACGTCGCTCTTCCAGGCGCGGTGGGTGAGTTCGCCGAGCGTGTAGAGCTCGCTGAACTGCGCTTCGTCGTTGGCGTCGGCAATCGAGCCAGGACGCAGGCCGTCGCCGAGCGAGTAGGCGATGTCATACGCCTTCATGATCTCGGTGATCTCGTCGAAGCGCTCGTAGAGGAAGCTCTCCTTGTGGTGCGCGAGGCACCATTTCGCCATGATCGATCCGCCGCGCGAGACGATCCCGGTAACGCGCTTCGCGGTCATCGGGATATAGGCAAGCCGCACGCCGGCATGGATCGTGAAGTAATCGACGCCCTGCTCGGCCTGTTCGATGAGCGTATCGCGGAAGATCTCCCAGGTCAGGTCCTCGGCAACGCCGCCGACCTTTTCGAGCGCCTGGTAGATCGGCACGGTGCCGATCGGCACGGGGCTGTTGCGCAGAATCCATTCGCGCGTGTCGTGGATGTGGCGACCGGTCGACAAGTCCATCACCGTGTCGGCGCCCCAGCGGATCGACCAGACCATCTTGTCGACCTCGGCCGCGACGTTGCTCGCAACGGCGGAGTTGCCGATATTGGCGTTGATCTTGACCAGGAAGTTGCGCCCGATCGCCATCGGTTCGGATTCGGGATGGTTGATGTTGTTGGGGATGATCGCCCGCCCCCGCGCGATTTCGTCGCGGACGAACTCGGGCGTCACGTAATCGGGGATCGATGCGCCGAAGTCCTGGCCGTCGCGGATCAGCTTTTCCCTGGCGGCAGCGCGCCCGAGATTCTCGCGGATCGCGACATATTCCATTTCGGGGGTGATGATGCCGCGTCGCGCATAGTGCATCTGGCTGACATTGGCGCCGGGCTTGGCGCGCAGCGGGCGTTTAACGACATTGGGATATTGCGGTACGCCAGCCGAACGATCGGGGCCGCTCAAGCCATTGTCTTCGGGGCGAATTTCGCGCGCAGTGTATTCCTCGACGTCGCCGCGTGCGAGAATCCAGTCGCGCCGCAGCGTCGGCAAGCCGACGTGGATATCGATCCGCGCTTTGGGGTCGGTATAGGGCCCCGACGTGTCGTAAACGCGTAGCGGCGGCTCGCCACACGATGGTTCGAGCAGGATCTCACGCATCGCGACGCCTGGCCCGGGAATCGCTGCCGAGGGCACGTAGATCTTGCGCGAGCCACGGATCGGGCCGGTCGTTACGCCGATTTCGGTACGCGCGGGGATATCTGCCATGCTCTTCGCTCCAAAATCGCAAGGAGCAAAGACGGTTTCCGGGCGGCCACCGCTCCCTCCCTACGCCCGTATTAACGGGATCAGGTTGATGCGGGTCGGGGGCTCGTGCCCCCCTCTCAGCCGCCGATCAGCAGCCCCCCGGGGAATGGCGTCAGTCTAGGCGCTCGCGCGCGGCGTGCAACTAGTTTGCGGCGCTGGTGCGGATGTTGCCGTTGAGACCATTGGGGAAGAAGCCCCCGCCGACCACGGCGTTCTTGTTGAGATAGACGACGTTGAGCACCTGGCCCGCTGTACGGCCATAGACGAGCCCATTGGCATCGACCGGAACGAGGTTCGACGTCGTCGCGGTGCCGGTAATACCCTGATCGATGTCGCTCGTACCATCAAGGCTATCGCGCGCGTCGCTGATCAGCCCGGCATTGACGCGCAGGCTCGGGGTGGCGAGGCCCTTCGAATAGAGCACGGTGCGGATCAGGCCGGCGTGGTACGCCTCGGTCGCGAGGATGCCCGCAGCGGCATCGAGCAGCAACGTCGTGTTGATCGTCTGCGCAGCGCCCTTGTATGCGGTCACGCCGACATCTTCGAAGATGAACGCACCGAGCAGGAAGTTCTCGTCGCTGGCGTAAGGGTCGAAGGTGCCGTTGACGCGATCGACGACGCCATTGGTGGTTGCGATCCCGGCGGCGCGCGCGGCGGCCGAGAAGGCGCCGTTGGGGCCACCATCGATGTTGATCGAGGGCATCGCAACTGCCGCAGCACCGAGTGCCGAACGCAGGAAGGCGACATGGGCGACTTCGTCGGCGGCGATCTCGACCGCATATTGCTGGACGATCGGATCGGTGAAAGTGACCTTGCGGCCGCCCGTCACGGTGCCCTGGACGGTCTGGTTGCCATCGCCTTTGGCGATCAACGCGTTGGGCAGCCCTGCGCCAGTGACGGCATAGCTGTAGAACTGCGCTTCGAGATATTCGAGGTTGAGCGCAAAGTTGAGCGTGTCCTGGTCTTGCAGCGTGCTGGTCGAGCTCGGGCTCGGCGTCGGCGTTGCGGTTGCCGTCGCGCCTGGATCGGTGCTCGTCGAGCCGCTGCCGCCGCAGGCCGACAGCAGCGATGCGCCGCCAACGGCCAGCGAAGCGACGCCCGCGCTGCGCAGGAAATTACGGCGCTCGGCGCGGCGGCGTTCGCCGGCGTCGAGAACCTGCAAGAGGATGTCGCTATCGATCACTGGGGGAACTCCCGTTCGGGCAAGCTGGAAGGCGTCAGGCTGAAGGTATCGGGCGGCTCAATTCGCGGTGCTGGTCACGATGGTGCCATTGAGTCCATTGGGGAAGAAGCCCCCCTTCGCGACAGCCAGACTGTTGAGGTAGACGATATTGAGCACGTTCCCGGTCGAGCGGCCATAGGCGATGCCGTCGAGCCCGGTGGGGACTATGTTCGATGCCGTCAGGCCGTTGAGCGCGGCGAACTGGCTGTTCGCGACGACTGCCGAGGCAATGCCCTGATCGTCGTCCGAGGTCCCGTCGAGCTTGTCGCGAACGTCGGAGATCGCGCCCGCCGCAGTGCGCAGCGACGGCGTCGCCAGGCCCTTGCTGTACAGCACGGTGCGGATGATCGAGGCATGATAGGCCTCCGCGGCGAGGATGCCCGCCGCCGCGTCGATATAGGCCTTGGTCGTCAGCAGCGAGGCCGCGCCCTTATAGGCGGTGACGCCGACATCTTCGAACAGGAAGGCGGCAAGCAGGAAGTTCTGGTCGTTGGCGTAAGGGTCGAATGTGCCGTTGACGTTGTCGACCGCGCCGCTTGCATTGGTCGCGAGGCCGGCGGCGCGCGCAGCGACCGTGAAGGCGCTCGTGGCGGTGCTGCCGATGTCGATCGCGGGCTGCGCGACGGCGACGGTGCCAAGCTGGCTGCGAAGGAAGGCGACGTGCTGCGTTTCGTCACCGGCGATTTCGCGCGCATATTGCGCGACGAGCGGATCGCTGAAGCTGACCTGGCGGCCACCCGTGACCGTTCCCTGCGTCGTCGTGCTGGCGCTGCCCGGGGTGAGCTGGCTGTTGGGCAAGCCCGAACCGAAGACGGCGTAGGAATAGAATTGCGCCTCGAGATATTCGAGGTTGAGCGCAAAATTGAGGATGTCGGTTTCCGACGTCGCCTGCGCCGATGCGCTGGTCCCGACCGCGACGGCGGCGGCGCCGACTGCGGCGACGGCACCGGCTCCAAGGGCTGTGCGGAAGAATTCGCGGCGCTCATTCCGACGGTCGGCGCGGGCTTCGAGGCGCTCGATCAGCTGGTCTTCGGTGTCGGTCATTGGGGCGAACCCTTTTGCTGGAAACGCTATAGTGCGGCGCTGGCGTGGCACCTCGCGCGCGACGGCGCAAGACCCGAATAGCTGGAGAGTCGGCCATTCCCGACGATCCGCGCGCAAACGAAAACCCGCCGTGGAATCACGAGTTGTGTTCCACGGCGGATCCTGAACCTGCGCTGAATTGCGCCGGGGTTAGAAGGTGTAAGCAAGCCCGACGGCGCCCAGCCACTGGTTGGGCGAGCCGGCGATGCGAACGATCGGGGCGTAGGAGAAGTCCCCCAGCGACCGCGAATAGGTACCGCCGGCGACGACCTTGACGCCGTGGAGCAAATTGCCGGTCAGCGAATAGGTCGCAAAACCGCCGACCGAATAGTTCTTCCAGCCCGAGCGTGCCGCGTACGTCGGAAGGCCGCTCGCGAGGCTCTGCGTTGGCGTGATGCTGAAATAGGTGTCGGCATAGCCCTGCCCGACATGCTGTGCCGAGGCGAGGATGCCGACCGCGGCCTTGCGGCTGAGTGGCGTCAGATAGGTGAAGCTCGGCTGCCAGATCCCGCTATTGTGCGCGCCGGTCACGCCCTTGCGATAGCTGACCGAGACCGAAATCTTGTCATACGGGCTGGTGATCACGCCGGTCTTGCCGATGCCGATATAGCCACCGAGCTCGAGCGCGGTGCTGCGCTTGCCGAGTGCGCGGACGCGGACGTCGTCGATGTTCTTGATGCTCGAGCGGTCGAAATTGATCACGCCGATCGGACCGAATTGCAGATCGATCGACTGGCCCGGGCGGTTCGGGATCAGATCGATGCTGGCACGGTTGCCGATCACCGAGAAGTTGAAGCCCTTGACCGAGCCGATCGCGGCGGGCGCCGGCACGAAGCGATACTCGTTCGAGCCGTCATAATCGGGAAGATAGGCGCCACCGATGCCGACCGTGACCGAGTCCTTGTTGAAGTCGGCGGCGATCTGGTCGTTGTCCGCCGGGGCGGGCGGCGCGCTTTGGGCAAACGCCGGGGCCGCACTGGCGATCAGCAGGGTGGCGGCGGATATAAGAAAGCGACGATCGATCACGGGGTAGCTCCAGAATCTAAGGATTTGGGGCCGTAACGCTCGCGCAACGCTTTGGGTCCGAAAATGTAGACTAGAGCAGATAACGCATTTTGATCTGTTGCCGATCTGCATCACCTGTCAGCGTGAAGCGGGCCGCAGCAAAGCGCGGCGGGCCAAAGCTCAATGCGGGATTGCGAGAAAAACCAAAGCCTTCGCGCGGAATCCCGGCGAAGGTGTCGAGCTTGCGGTTGTTGTTCTCGTCATGGATCACCGCGACGGCATAATCGCCGTGCGCCAGCCCATCGAAGCGCAAGCTGCCGGCTGTCGCGGGTATGGAGCGCGTCACGGCCTGAGCATCGTCGATGCACGCGGGGAAGTTCTGCGGGTCGGCGGTCAGGCAGACGCGGACCGATCCCTTGTGCGACCGCAGATTGGTGAGATCGACCGACAGGTCACTCGTTGCCACCGCCCCCGGCAGCGCCAGCAACACCACCGCCGACGCGCCGCCGACGCACGCGAGCCTGCGCATGCGCTTTGACAAAATCGCCGACACCTTTGTCGGTGCCGCAGAGCCGATCCCAGAAACGGAAATAGAGACCATAATTTCCTCGATAGAGATCGTGGTGCCGTTGGTGATGGCTGGCGGTGATCAGCCATGCCCCCAATGGTCCATTCCACATGAACCGGGGAAAGACTTCCCAACCCATATGATTGGTAACCCCCATAACCGTCATGATCGCGAGGACCAAGCCGAGGCAGCCAATATTGATGGGAATAAGGAAGACAAGTAGCGGAATTATCACAGCGCCGGTGATCGCCTCGATCGGATGGAACGCCATCGCCGCCCACGCTGTCGGCGGGCGGCTGTCGTGATGCACCGCATGCGCGAGCTTGAACGCGCGCGGCGTGTGCATCCAGCGATGCGTCCAATAAAACCATGTGTCGTGCGCGATCAGGTACAGCAGCACCGACACCGGCGCATACCATAAGGGGTAGCTGTGCAAATCGGTGTAGATCCGCGTCCAGCCGAGATTCTGCCATCCCCACGCGACGACGCCCGCCGGCACGCCGTAAATCACCGCCGAGGCAAGGCTCCAGCCAATCTCGCGACGGATCTGCGGCGTAAGGCCGTCGTAGAGGCCGGGATGCCTGACGCGCGTTGCCGCGGCGAATGCGCCTGAGACGATCAGATAGCGCACGCCGACGATCAGCGACATGACGAGCGTGGCGGCGAGGATCGCGAGCAACATTCCTGCGGTGTAGCGCAGCCGGCCCCGCAAGTCAGGGAGATTCGCCGCACCGGCCAGCGTCTGCGGCGTGTCCCACGATCGCCCGCCGCGCTTGCACCTTGCCACATTTCGGCTATCGCAATGGCTATGCCAGAGACTCTCTCCTGCGACATCGCCATCGTCGGTGGCGGGCTTGCCGGTGGGTTGATCGCCCTGGCGCTCGCCAAGCAGCGGCCCGAGCTCGACGTACGGATCGTCGAGCGATCCGATCGCTTCGGTGGCAACCATCTCTGGTCGTTCTTCGCCAGCGACGTGCGCGATGCCGATCGCTGGATCGTCGCGCCGCTCGTCAGTTATGGCTGGAAAAGCTATGACATTGCCTTTCCGGCGCACCGCCGGACGCTCGACAGCGCCTATTATTCGATCGAATCCGAGCGGCTCGATGCGACGCTGCGCGCCGAATTGCCGGCACACAGGCTGATGACCGGTCGCAAGGTGCTCGCGGCGGGACCGACCGCAGTGGTGTTCGCCGACGGCGACCGGCTTGAGGCCAAGGGCGTGATCGACACGCGCGGGCCGGGCGATCTCGGGCTGCTCGATCTGGGCTGGCAGAAGTTTGTCGGGATCGAGTTCGAGCTGGATACGCCGCACGGGCTCACGCGTCCGATCGTGATGGACGCGACGGTCGAGCAGATCGACGGCTATCGCTTCGTCTACACGCTGCCGCTGTCGCCGACCCGGCTGTTCATCGAAGACACCTATTACAGCGACACCCCCGATCTGTACCGGCCGCAACCCGGCAGCGGCAACAACGCCGACCCGATCGCCGATCGCGTACGCGCCTATGCCGCGGCGCATGGCTGGGCGACGCATACGGTCATCCGCGAGGAATCGGGCGTCCTGCCAGTGACGATGGGCGGCGATTTCGAGGCCTATTGGCAGTCTGGCGGCAACAAGGTCGCCAAGGCCGGGATGCGTGCGGGACTGTTTCACCCGACGACCGGCTATTCGCTACCCGATGCGGTACGGCTCGCCGCGCTGATCGCTACGGCGCGCGACCTGTCGGGCGAGGGACTGCATACGCTGACGCATGCCTATGCAAAACGGACGTGGCAGGCGCGCGGCTTCTACCGTATGCTCGACAAGATGCTCTTTCGTGCCGCCGAGCCCGAGGAACGCTATCGTGTTCTCGAACGCTTTTACCGGCTCGACCAGCGCCTGGTGCGGCGCTTTTATGCAGGACGCTCGACGATGATGGACAAGGCACGGATCCTGACCGGCAAGCCGCCGGTACCGATCAGCCGCGCTTTGCGCGCGATCGGCGTGCTGCCGGGCGGGGTGAAGGCATGAGCTCGCATCCGGTGCGCGCACCGGCGCGGACCGCGATCGTCATCGGCGCCGGGTTTGGCGGGCTGGCGCTCGCGATCCGGCTGCAATCGGCGGGGATCGAGACGACGCTGCTCGAGGCGCGCGACAAGGCCGGGGGCCGCGCCTACGTCTGGGAGAAAGACGGCTTCGTGTTCGACGCGGGGCCGACCGTCATCACAGATCCGCCGTGCCTGCAGGAATTGTGGGCGCTGACCGGGCGCGACATGGCCGACGACGTGACGCTCGCGCCCGTCATGCCGTTCTACCGGCTCAATTGGCCCGACGGCACGGTGTTCGATTATTCGAACGACGAGCCCGCGCTCAATGCCGAGATCGCCAAGCTCAACCCCGACGATGTCGCGGGCTATGCCAAGTTCCTCGACTATGCGGCCGGCGTCTATGAAGAGGGCTATCGCAAGCTCGGCCATGTCGCGTTTCTCGACTTCGCCGCAATGATCAAGGCAGCGCCGGCGCTCGCCAAATATCAGGCGTGGCGTTCGGTCTATTCGATCGTGTCGTCCTACGTGAAGGACGAGCATCTCCGCCAGGCGCTGTCGTTCCATACGCTGCTCGTCGGCGGCAACCCGATGAACACATCCGCGATCTACGCGCTGATCCACAAGCTCGAGAAAGACGGCGGCGTGTGGTTCGCGATGGGCGGCACCAGCAAGCTGATCGACGCGATGGTCACGCATTTCGAACGGCTCGGCGGCGTGCTGCGACTGGGCGACGCCGCGGTCGACATCGCGACGCTCGGCGACCGCGCGACCGGCGTTACCACCGCGAGCGGCTGGCACCAGGATGCCGACATGGTCGCGTGCAATGGCGACGTGATGCACATCTATCGCGATCTGCTCAAATCCTCGCGCAGTGCGCAGCGCACCAGGAAGGCACTCGCGCGCAAGCGTTATTCGCCCTCGCTGTTCGTCGTCCATTTCGGGATCACGGGCACGTGGCCGGGGATCCCGCACCACACGATCCTGTTCGGGCCGCGCTATAAGGGGCTACTCAGCGACATTTACGATCACGGCGTGCTGCCCGAGGATTTCTCGCTCTATCTCCACCACCCTACCGTCACCGATCCGTCGATGGCGCCCGAGGGGCATTCGACCTTCTATGCGCTCGCGCCGGTGCCGCACATGGGCAAGTTCCCGGTCGATTGGGACGAGATCGGGCCGATCCTCGAAAAGCGCATTCTCGACGAGATCGGGCGACGGCTGATCCCCGATATCCATTCGCGGATCGTCACCAAATTCCATTATGCGCCGAACGACTTTGCGGCCGATCTCAACGCGCATCTCGGCAGCGCCTTTTCGCTCGAGCCGCTACTGACGCAGAGCGCGTGGTTCCGCGTGCACAACCGCGACGATCATATTCCGAACCTCTATTTCGTCGGTGCCGGCACGCACCCCGGCGCCGGGATTCCCGGCGTGGTGGGCAGCGCCAAGGCGACCGCGGCGCTAATGCTGGAAGGCGAACGATAAAATGAAGCGGCTCGCGATTTATTGCGGATCGGCCACCCCGGCCGATCCCGTCTATATCGACTGCGCGCGCCAGGTCGGGCGGACGCTCGCCGAGCGCGGCATCGGCGTCGTCTATGGCGGCGGCAAGCTCGGGCTGATGGGCGCGGTCGCCGATAGCGCGCTCGAAGCCGGTGGCGAGGTGATCGGGATCATCCCGCAGGCTTTGGTCGACGCCGAGGTCGCGCATCGCGGGCTGACCGAGCTCCACGTCGTCGAGACGATGCACCAGCGCAAACAGGCGTTCACCGATCTGTCCGACGGGTTCGTCAATTTGCCCGGCGGCACCGGTACGATGGACGAATTGTGGGAAGCCCTGAGCTGGGCGCAGATCGGCTATCACGCCAAGCCCGTGGGACTGCTCAACATCGCGGGCTATTACGACCATCTCGTCGCTTTCTATCGCCATATGGGCGAGGTCGGTTTCCTGCGCCCGCAGCACCACGGCATCCTGCTGATCGACACCGCGCTCGACGGACTGCTCGACCAGATGGCCGCGCACGAGCCGATCGTGACGATCACCAAGATCGGCGCGAAAGACTTGTGAGCAACACCGCCTTGCCCAGTCGCGATGCGATCGTCGCGACCGCGCAGGAATCGATCGCGCGCGGATCAAAGAGCTTTGCCGCGGCGAGCAAGTTGTTCGATCGGCCGACGCGCGAACGCGCCTGGCTGCTCTACGCCTGGTGCCGCGCGTGCGACGATATCGCCGATGGCCAGGATCACGGCCATGACATGACCGGGGTCGACGATGGTCCCGCACGCCTCGCGGAAATCACTGCGAAGACCGACATTGCGCTCGCGGGCGAGGTTGTCGGCGATCCGGCGTTCGACGCGCTCCGGCTGTTCGCGACGGAGACCGCACTGCCCCCTGCCCTCGCGCACGATCTGATCGCGGGCTTCGCGCTCGATGCCGAAGGCTGGCGCCCGGGGAGCGAGGCCGATCTCTACCAATATTGCTACCATGTCGCGGGTGCGGTCGGGTGCATGATGGCGATCGCGATGGGGGTCGCGCCAAGCGACGAAGCCACGCTCGATCGCGCGTGCGACCTGGGGATGGCGTTCCAGCTCGCCAATATCGCGCGCGACATCGCCGAAGATGCGCGCGCCGGGCGGTGCTATTTGCCGCAGGAGTGGCTCGACGAAATGGGCCTGAGCCCCGACACGCTGCTTGCCCCCGAACATCGCGCGGCGCTTGGCGTGCTTGGCGTGCGGCTTGCGGATCTGGCGGCGGGCTACGAGGCGAGCGCACGCCACGGCACCCCGGCGCTGTCGTTTCGTTCGGCCTGGGCGGTGCTGGCGGCGGCCGACATCTATGGCGCGATCGCGCGCGGTGTCGCGGCGTTGGGGCCGCGCGCGTGGGATGGTCGCGTGACGACGTCGAGCGCGGCGAAGCTCGCGATGATCGGCAAGGCATACTTCGCGGCGCGGCGCCGCGCGCAGGCCTATCCTCCGTCGCCGCGTGATCGCTCGCTCTGGACTCGTCCGCGCAACGCTGAAGGCGGCGCTAACCCCTTTCGGTGAGACGTTCTGCACGTCTGCAAGCTTAGGTCACGGGCCTGGATAAAGGCCTTGATTCGATGACCGCGCTCTCCGTCCAGTTCGCCAAAGCCCTGTCGCGCGGACGCGTCGCACAAGCGCCCGACAGCCGCGCTTCGCTGCTCGCCGCCTTGTTGCGCAAACGCGCGACCGCGCATGTTGTCGGTGCGAAGGACCTCGAATCGTTGCTGCGCGAGCAGATCCGCTGGGCGCTGCCGATCCAGGATGGCAATGGGACGATCGACCCGGAGGGCTGACCCCCGTTTATCCGAGCAAGGGCTCACCGGGATAGGGTTTGCGGTGAGCACGCTGTGCGAGCCACGCGCCGAGCAACGGGAAGAGCACCGCGCACAGTGCCATCCACGCAGGGTGCGGCACGTTGATTTGCCCGGCGATCGCGGCGGCTAGGTAGATGGCTGTCACCAGCCACCCTCCGATCGGCCAGTCCCCGATGCGCAGGCACAACCAGACCCCGGCGAACGGGGCGATCAGCCAACCTGCCACAATGATGAGTTTCGCCGGGAGCGGGATTCCGGTGATCATCGCGAGGAGCGTCGCACGGTCGGCCGCGGCGATGTCGCCCGAAACGGGGTAAAGCGTCGCGCTAAGGCTCTCGATCGCGGCAACGAGCGCGAGCGATACCAAGCTTCCGATGATTATTGCAGTCAATTTCCGCACGGCGCGCCCCTGTCGTGCGGGCTATAGCAGGCTATCGCGCGATGGCGATCATCCGCGTGTCACGCTTGCCTTGGTTTGCGCCATGCGCTCGCCCGTTGCGCGGCACGATGCAGTCACTACGGGGTAGTCGACATCGCTGTTGCGTGCGAGCGCTGCTGGCATTGCGCGCTGGCATTCGCCGATCGAACGATATTGCACCTGTTCGACGCGCGCCTGCTGACAGGCCGAGCTGCCGTCGCCGCATCCCATGATCGCCATGACGTAGAAAAGCGGGTCCATAACCGTCTCCGTTCGTAGCAAAAACCGACGAACTGCCTTGCTTGTTCCATGAGACGCTTTCGGTCGCGCTTGACTGCGCCTACATGAAGGACAGATGCCCCCCGATACAGCCACCACCTCGACCACGCCCGAACGGCCGATGCTGCCTACGCTCCGGCGTTTCGTACCCTATCTGTGGCCGAAGGATGCGCCGGTTCTCCGGCTGCGCATCGTCGGTGCGATGCTGCTCGTCATCGCGTCGAAGGTCACGCAGGTCTATGCCAGCGCCTACACGCTGAAATGGGCGGTCGACCGGATGGCGCAGGGGGAGCGCGGCGCGGTGTGGATCGTGATCGCGCTCGTCCTCGGCTACGCTGGCGCGCGCTTCTCGACGACCTTGTTCGACAATCTGCGCAATACGGTGTTCGAGCGTGTCGGGCAGGATGCGACGCGGCGGCTTGCGGCGAGCGTGTTCCGCCATCTCCACCAATTGTCGCTGCGCTTCCATCTCGAGCGGCGGACGGGTGCGGTCACCAAGGTGGTCGAGCGCGGGACGAAGAGCATCGATACGATGCTCTATTTCATGCTGTTCAACATCGCGCCGACGGTGCTCGAACTCGTCCTCGTGCTCAACATCTTCCGCTCGAGCTTCGGCTGGGGGCTGGTTGCCGCGACCGTGGTGATGGTGGCGACCTATATCTGGTTCACGCGGATGGTGACCGATTGGCGCACCGCCTTGCGCACGCGGATGAACGATCTCGACACCGGCGCGGTCAGTCATGCGGTGGATTCGCTGCTCAATTTCGAGACGGTGAAATATTTCGGCGCGGAGGAGCGCGAGGGGAAGCGCTACGACGCGGCGATGGCGGCTTATGCCAACGCCGCGGTGACGTCTGAGAATTCGCTCGCCTGGCTCAACGTCGGGCAAGCGCTGATCACCAATGTGATGCTCGGCGGCGGAATGGCGTTCGTCGCCTGGGGCTGGGGACGTGGGGCGTTTTCGGCGGGCGACGTGGTGTTCGTCTCGACCTTGCTGTCGCAGCTATTCCGGCCGCTCGACCTGCTCGGCATGGTGTACCGCACGATTCGCCAGGGCGTGATCGACATGGGCGCGATGTTCGACTTGATCGATACGCCGTCCGAAGTGGTCGACGCGCCCGGCGCGCCGCCGCTGGTGGTGGCGCGCGGGCATGTCCGGTTCGAGAATGTCCGCTTCGGCTATGACAAGGGGATGCCGATCCTCAAGGGGATCGACCTCGATATCCCGGCGGGCAAGACGCTCGCCGTGGTCGGGCCGTCGGGCGCGGGCAAGAGCACGCTCGCGCGGTTGCTGTACCGCTTTTACGATCTCACCGGCGGGCGGATCACCGTCGACGGGCAGGACATTGCCCAGGTGACGCAGGCGTCGCTGCGCACGGCGATCGGGATCGTGCCGCAGGACACCGTGCTGTTCAACGACACGATCGGCTACAATATCGGCTATGGCCGCGAGGGTGCCGGGCAGGACGAAATCGAGACTGCCGCACGCGGGGCGGCGATCGCGGGCTTCATCGAACGCCAGCCGCAGGGCTATGGCACGCGCGTCGGCGAGCGCGGATTGAAGCTGTCGGGCGGCGAGAAGCAGCGCGTCGCGATCGCGCGGACCTTGCTCAAGAACCCGCCGGTGCTGATCCTCGACGAAGCGACGTCGGCGCTCGACAGCCGCACCGAGGGCGAGATCCTCGACACGCTCCAGGCGATCGAGCGCGGGCGCACGACGATCGTCATCGCGCATCGCCTGTCGACCGTCGTCCACGCCGACGAGATCGTCGTGCTCGAGGCGGGGCAAGTTGTCGAGCGCGGGAGCCACGCTGCGCTGCTGCGCAAGGACGGCCTCTATGCCGAGATGTGGAACCGCCAGGCGCAGGAACGCGCCGAGGAAACGCTCGCCGCGGAATAAGCGTCAGAGGCAGCTCAGCCGGATCCGCTTGGCGGGCTTGTCGAAGGTGATCGACGAGCATTGCTCGAGCGCATCACGGCCGATCGACAGGCGGTCGCGCGACGGATCGCGCTTCGCCTTGCCGGTCACGATGATCTCTTCGGGATCGGGGGTCACGTCGGCATCGCGGATGGTCGCCGCATTGCCATAGTCCGATACGCGCACGTGCAGAGCGTTCAGCGCCATCGGCCCGATCACGAACGGAGTGGTGAGCGTCATACGCCGGACCGGCCGCGCGATACCGAAGGCGATCTCGGCCTGGTCGACCGGCCCGGTCAATGCACCCCCCTGTGCCGCAGCGATGCGCTGTGCTGCGCCGGCGCTGGCGAGCGACAGGCGGTGGTGCAGGTCGAAGCGGACCTTCATCGGCACGCCGCCGACGATGATCTCGCCGAACAGCCCGCCCCAATTGCCGATCAGCGCGCCGCCGTCGACGAGCGGGAGGTCGAGCGTCCGCTCGCCAGGGCGCGGCGCATGGAGCTCGAAGCGCACCACCGGTGCAGGCAGGCCACCGGGCCCGATCACGCCATCGGCGCCGGTCGCATAGGGCGTATCGAACCAGCCGACGCGCCGCCGGATCTCCATTCCGTCGACGATCAGGTGCGTCACCGCGGTCACGCCGTGTACCCCGCTCGGGCCAACCTTGTAATGGAGACCGAACATGCCCGACTTGAGGCCGGCGCGAAGCGCATAGGGTTTCGCCAGGATCGGGAGCGCGGGGGCACCCGGGTCGATGCGCAGCGTGCCCTGCGCTCCGCCGACGCTCGCGGAGACAATGCCATCGTCGCGCACGGTATAGACGGGATCGGGTGCCGCCGCGCCGAGATCGGTCGCCAGGATCGAGCAGCCCATAAGCATGCGAAGGTGGATCATCATGGTCGGCTGCCCCGTTCGAGTTCAGCTCGATCTTGCCGCAGAATGGGGCCAAACCACGGCAGCGTCACAATAAATCGCGATATTCCGGATGCTTGTCGATATAGGCGGCGACGAACGGGCATTGCGGGATGACCTTCAACCCGCGGTCGCGCGCGCTGTCGAGCGCGGCGCGGACCAGTTTGGTCGCGGCCCCATGCCCGGCGACCGCTTTGGGCACGAGCGTGTGCGTGAAGACGATCGTATCGCCTTCCATCTGATATGCCGCGACCGCGCGGTGGCGGCCGACGGTCAGCTCGAATTCCTGCTCGGCCTTGTTGTCGCGGACTGTTTCCATGTGCGTCCGCTTGCACCGGGAACGCGCCCGCACGCAAGAACAAGGGGTAAACATCTTGTGATTCTCGGGGGGCGGCGTTACATGTAACGCTCGATGGAAGGAGTTAAGCGATGGGCATGGAGCGACCGATGACCAGCGCCGAGCGCGTCGCCAAGCGCCGCGCGGCACTCCGCGCGCAGGGGTTGCGGCCGAAGACTTTCTGGTTGCCGGACACGACGACGCCGGAGTTTCAGGAGGAAGCCCGCAAGACGCGAGAGTGGTTGTGGGCGCATGTCGAGGATGACCGCGAAGCGATGGCGTTCGCTGGCGCGATGACCGACGTCGTGCTCGAACGCCTCGACCGCGAAACAGAGCGTTAAAGCTCGATCGTGAAGCGGGGTGAAATCTGGAGTGCTGCGACGGGAAGCGGCTATGGCGGCAAGCCTCGCCCGGTCTTGGTCGTGCAGGGCGACGCTTTTGGCGATACGCCGCATCGTCTCGTGGCATTATGCCAGACCGCGAGGGGGGAGGCACGCGACCTTCGCCCGAGGGTCGTGCCCGACGCGCAGAATGGCTTTGAAACGATTTCAGACGTCGCGGTCGACATTTTGGTGACCGTGGATCACCAGCAGTTTGGCCAAGTGATCGGCCGTTTGTCCGAGACCGACATGCAGCGTGTCGATCAGGCTCTTCTTCTTATTCTTGGTTTCGCGTAAATGATCGATCCCCTCCCCGTTCTCCAATCGACCTTCGGCTTCCCGGCGTTTCGCGGCGTGCAGGGGTCGGTGGTCGAGCGCGTGCTCGCCGGCGCGCGGACGCTTGCGGTAATGCCGACCGGCGCGGGCAAGTCGCTGTGCTATCAATTGCCCGCGGTGGTGCTCGAGGGGACGTGCGTCGTCGTCTCGCCGCTGATCGCGCTGATGCACGACCAGCTGCGCGCCGCGACCGCGATCGGGATCCGCGCAGCGACGCTGACCTCGGTCGATACCGACCAAGCCGAGACGATCGCGCGCTTCCGCCGCGGCGAGCTCGACCTGCTCTATGTCGCGCCCGAGCGTGCCTCGGGCGGCGCATTCCGCGAGTTGCTCGCGCGCGCGCCGCTGGCGCTGTTCGCGATCGACGAAGCGCATTGCGTGTCCGAATGGGGGCATGATTTCCGGCCCGATTATCGCCTGCTGCGACCGCTGCTCGATGCGTTTCCGGACGTGCCGCGGCTCGCGCTGACCGCGACCGCCGACGCGGTGACGCGCGCGGATATCCTCGAGCAGCTCGGCATCCCGCACGACGGGATGATCGTTGCCGGGTTCGACCGGCCGAACATCCAGTATCGCATCTCGCCGAAGGACAATGCGACCCGCCAGATCGCCGACCTGATCGCCGAGACCCCCGGCGCAGGCGTCGTCTATCTGCAGAGCCGCGCCGGCACCGAAAAGATGGCCGAGGCGCTGAGCAAGACCGGACGACCGACGCGCGCTTATCATGCCGGGCTCGATCCGCATGTCCGCGCGAAGAACCAGGCCGATTTCGTGGCGAGCGAGGACATGGTGATGTGCGCGACGGTCGCGTTCGGAATGGGGATCGACAAGCCCGACGTGCGCTTCGTCGCCCACGCCGGGCTGCCCAAATCGATCGAGAGCTATTATCAGGAGACTGGCCGCGCGGGGCGCGATGGCGATCCTGCGGTGGCGCATCTATTCTGGGGCGCCGAGGATTTCGCGCGCGCGCGGCAGCGGATCGGCGAGGTCGAGCCGGCGCGCCAGCCGGGCGAGCGCCAGCGGCTCGCCGCCCTCGGCGCGCTGGCCGAGACCGCCGGATGCAGGCGGCGCATCCTGCTCAAGCATTTCGGCGACGACAGTCCCGAGAATTGCGGCAATTGCGACAATTGTCTCAACCCGCCCGCCGCGGTCGATGCGACGGAGGTGGCGAGGAAATTCCTCTCCGCGGTCTTTCGCACGGGCCAGAGCTTTGGCGCGGGCTATATCGAGCAAGTCCTGATGGGCCAGTCGAGCGAGCGCAGCCTGATGAACGGGCACGAGACGCTCGGCGTATTCGGGATCGCCTCTAGCCCTGAGGAAGCCGCGCTGATCAAGCCGGTCGGGCGGGCGCTGCTGCTGCGCGACGCGCTGCGCGCTAACGATTTCGGCGGGTTGGAGTTTGGCCCGGGCGCCCGCGGCATCTTGAAAGAGGGCGAACACGTCGCGCTGATCGTCCCGCCCAAGCGCGAGCGGCGGCGGCGCGGGAGCGCTGGCAGCGTGCCCAACCCGACCGGCGAACCGCTGTTCGAGGCGTTGCGCACCAAGCGCCGCGAACTCGCGCTCGAGGCGAGCGTGCCGCCTTACGTCATCTTCCACGATTCGGTGCTGCGCGAGATGGCGACGACGCGGCCTTCGTCGCTCTCGGCGATGGGGCACATCACCGGCGTCGGTGCGCGCAAGCTCGAGGCCTATGGCGAGGCGTTTCTCGGGGTCCTGCGACGGTTCTGAGCGTTCGAGTTTCACGCGAAGGCGCGAAGCGATAGGCGGCGGAATCATCACTCCCCTTCTTCGTGTCTTCGCGGCCTCGCGTGAAAATTTGTTCGCGCAGGGGCGCTGAGGCGCAGGGAAAAAGACTACGGTTTCCCGGTCGCGCGCGGGCCGTTTGATTTAACAGCGCGTTCGCCCGCCGTTTTCCCTCCGCGCCTCCGCGCCTCTGCGCGAACCAAATCTGCTGCTTCCGCCGCGCTGCCGTGCGAGCTAGAAGCAAGCCCATGACCATTCTCCGCACCATCGATCCGACCATCGCGGTCGCTCCGCAAATCTCGCCCGACGCGATGGGCGAGCTTGCCGCCGCGGGCTTCACCGCAATCGTCAACAACCGCCCCGATGGCGAGGATATGGGCCAGCCGAGCGGTGCCGAGATCGCCGCCGCTGCCGAGGCCGCTGGCCTGACCTACACCGCGATCCCGGTGACGCACGCCGGCTTCTCGCACCCGCAGATCGACGCGATGGCGGCGGTGCTGGCCGAGGCCAAGGGGCCGGTGCTGGCATACTGCCGCTCGGGAACGCGCTCGTGCAACCTCTGGGCGCTCGCGGTCGTCAAGGGCGGCATGCATCCCGATACGGCGATGACGAAAGCCGCCGCCGCCGGATACGATCTCACCGGACTTCGCCCGCTGCTCGACGCGCTTTCCACGCCGGCGTGACAGCAAGGCGATGGACTGGACGCAACTTGGACTAAGCGTCGCCGGCGTGCTCGGCCTGGCGCTGGTCGCGCGCTGGATGCGACTCGGCGAGGCGCGCATTTCGAGCAAGGCGCAAGCACGCGAGACCGCCGAGCAGATGCTTGCCGGCTTCGTCGCGCATGGGGCGCTGATCGGTACCGACGGCAATGCCGCGCTGGTCGCTGGAAACGGGGCGCTTGCGCTGCTGAAACGCCACGGTGCAAAGGTCGCCGCCCGGCGGCTGATCGCGCCATTGCGGCTCACTCAGGCGATCGAGGGTGTGCGCGTCGAGACGGGCGAACGCCAGTTCGGCGCGGTGCTGCTGTTCGGCGTGCTCGAAGCCGATGTCCGCGCGATCGAGGACAGCGTCACGCGCGGTACGACGTACCACTGACCGCCCGCGCGATATTGGCTCTTTACGGATCCCACTGACACTGGTGTAAACAGTGCGTATGGACCTGCCCGATCCCGTCCACTACGCCGTCCCCGGCTTCATCGCGCTCGTCCTTGCCGAGATGATCGTCGCACGGATCAAGGATCGCACGCGTTACGAGCCCAAGGACACGCTCGTGTCGCTTGCGCTCGGCCTCGGCAGCACCGTCGCCGGCGCGCTCTCGCTCGGACTGGTCTTCGCGCTGTCGCTCTGGGTGTGGCAATTCCGGCTCTTCGACATCGGCTATGCCTGGTATTGGTTCGTGCTCGCCTTCGTGCTCGACGATCTGTTCTATTACGTCTTCCACCGCTCGGCCCACCGCGTCCGCTGGTTCTGGGCGAGCCATGTCATCCACCATTCGAGCCAGCATTATAACCTGTCGACCGCGCTGCGGCAGACCTGGACGGGCTTTGTCTCGCTAGGCTTCATCTTCCGCCTGCCGCTGCTGTTGATCGGCTTTCCGCCGGCGATGCTGGTGTTCGTCGCGGGGCTCAACCTGATCTATCAGTTCTGGATCCACACCGAGATGATCGACCGGATGCCGCGCTGGTTCGAGGCGGTGATGAACACGCCGTCGCACCACCGCGTCCATCACGCGACCAATCCGCGCTATCTCGACACCAATTATGCCGGGGTCTTCATTGTCTGGGATCGCCTGTTCGGCACCTTCGAGCCTGAGCGCGCCGACGATCGACCGCGCTATGGGATCGTCAAGAATTTGGGCTCGTTCAATCTGTTATGGGCCGCGACGCACGAGTGGATCGGGATCGCGCAAGACGTCTGGCGGGCGCCGGGGCTTCGTGCCAAGCTCGGCTATCTGGTGATGCCGCCCGGGTGGAGCCACGACGGCAGCCGCGACACGTCCGAGACGATCAAGGCGCAGTGGCGATCGAGCGATACAAAGGCGCGCTAAAGCGCCGCGAGCAGGAGAGAGCGCGTGGAAGAAGCCGATATCGTGGTCATCGGGGGCGGTTCGGGCGGCGCGGCGGCGGCCGGGCGCTTGAGCGATGGCGGGAAATTCTCGGTCGCCTTGCTCGAGGCGGGGGGCCGCAACACGGGGCTCCGCACCCGCATTCCGGCGTTCCTCGCGTTCCAGACCGACAAGACCAACTGGAATTACGAGACCGTCCCGCAAGCCGGGCTCGGCGGCCGGCGCGGGCACCAGCCGCGCGGCAAGGGGCTCGGCGGGTCGAGCGCGATCAACGCGATGATCTATATCCGCGGCAACAAATGGGATTACGACAATTGGGCGGCGCTCGGCTGCCCCGGCTGGTCGTACGATGACGTGCTGCCGTGGTTCAAGCGCAGCGAGCATAATGTCCGTGGCGGCGACGCCTATCATGGCGGCGACGGCCCGCTGTGGGTGAGCGAGCAGCACCACGCCAATCCCGGCAGCCGCGATTTCGTCGAGGCCGGCGCGTCGCTGCAGATCCCGCGCAACGACGATTTCAACGGCGCGCGGCAGGAGGGGATCGGGCTCTATCAAGTGACGCAGAAGGGCGGCGAGCGCTGGACTTCGGCGCGCGCGTATCTCGGCGACGCGCCGACCAATCCGGCGTTGCACGTGCTCACCGGCGTGACCGTCGAGCGCGTGCTGTTCGAGGAAGGGCGTGCCTGGGGCGTCGCCTATCTGCAGGGTGGCGAGTCGAAGGTGATCCGCGCGCGCAAGGCCGTCGTGCTCGCGGCCGGCGTGTTCGGGACGCCGCAGATCCTGATGCTGTCGGGGATCGGGCCGGGGGCGCATCTGCGCGAGCAGGGCATATCGGTGCGGGTCGATCGCGCAGCGGTCGGCGCGAATCTGCAGGATCATATCGATTATGTCGCGGCCTTCGAGACGCCGGGCAAGAGCTTCGTCGGCAATTCGCTCAAGGGCAAGCTCGATATGGCGGGCGCGCTGTTTCAGTGGCTGCGCAAGCGCGAGGGGATGATGACGACGCCGTTCGCCGAGGCGGGCGCCTTCCTCACCACCGATCCGCACGCCCCCGCGCCCGACGTCCAGCTCCACTTCGTCGTCGCCGCGCTCGAGGACCACGGCCGCACGCAAGTGCCGGGGCATGGCTATTCGTGTCACGTCTGCGTGCTCCGCCCCGAAAGTCACGGCACGGTGCGGCTCGCCTCGGGCGATGCGCGCGCCGCACCGCTGATCGACCCGGCCTTCTTCAGCGATCCGCGCGACATGGCGACGATGATGCGCGGGGTACGCGCGATGTACCGCATCCTCGAGGCGCCGCCGCTGAGCGACCACCAGGGCCGCGACCGCTATCCGATCGACCTGCGCGACGACGACGCGCTCGAACGCCTGATCCGCGCGCGCGCCGACACCGTCTATCACCCGGTCGGCACCGCACGGATGGGATCGGACGATGCCGCAGTGTGCGACCCCCGACTGCGCGTGCGCGGGGTCGAGGGGCTGTACGTCGCCGATGCCTCGGTCATGCCCAAGCTCGTCTCGGGCAACACTAATGCGCCGTCGATCATGATCGGGGAACGCTGTGCCGATTTTGTCACCGCGGACCTCGCCTGATCGGCTACACCGGGCGGCATGGACCGCAAGGATTGGACTCGGATCGGGCTGGCGGCGGCAGTGGTGCTGGTGCCGGGCGGCTTTCTGCTCGGCGCCGCCCTCGCCGCGCAGCGGTTGCGGGAGAAGACGCGCGGCACGGACGCCGGCACGCCCGACGAGCAGCTTGAGGACAATGCCCCGCGCGACTAGGATAGCCGCGTTCGCGTGACTGGCGAAGCAGGTGGCGCACCACCAGGGAGCGCGAATGCGGCCGCCGCTCGCCTGGGCACCCTCGTTTGAAAGGCGCCCGCATGCACGATCCCGTCGATATTCCAAACTGGCATCGCCTCGACGATCAGCTGACGACGTCTGGCCAGCCGAGCGGCGAACAGTTCGCTGACATCGCGGCACTGGGCGTGCGCGATGTGATCAATCTCGCCTTGCACGAGCATCCGCGCGCCTTGCCCGACGAAGCGGCCACGGTCGCAGCGCTCGGCATGCGCTACAGCCACATCCCGGTCGCGTTCGATGCGCCGACCGACGCGGATTTCGAGCGCTTCTGGACGGTGATGGAGGAGATCGGCGATCGGCCGGTGCATATCCACTGCATCGTCAACGCGCGCGTTTCGGCCTTCCTGTATCGCTATCGGCGCGAACGGCTCGGTTGGGACGAGGCGCAGGCGCGCCCGGCGCTCGACGCGATCTGGCGCCCGGGCGGGGTATGGGCGCGCTTCATCGGCGACACCGCGAGCGAGCCGCTCGCGCACCGCATGCCCGCGGCGCCGCCGCAGACATAAAAAAGGGCCGGTGCGTTGCCGCACCGGCCTTAGGTTGTCCGCAGGAGGAACATCGTGAGGGGGGCGGATCGTTCGGGGCCCGCCCCCCAATCTGGTCAATAATTGTAGGCGCGCTCGCCATGTTCGGAGATGTCGAGGCCTTCGTGCTCGACTTCTTGCGAAGGGCGGATGCCGACGGTGTATTTGAGGATCAGGAAGAGCACGGCCGAGACGCCGCCCGACCAGACCAAGGTGATCGCGACCGCTTCGGCCTGCGTCCACAACTGTGTCGCCATGTCGTACACGCCGGGCTTGGCGACCGCGGCGGTGTAATCGACCCAACCCTGTCCGCCGAGCTTGGGATCGGCGACGATGCCGGTCGCAAGCGCGCCGAAGATGCCACCGACGCAATGCACGCCGAACACGTCGAGCGAGTCGTCATACTTGCCCCATGCCTTCACCGTGGTGACGAAGAAGAAGCAGAGCGGCGACACGAGCAGGCCGAGGATGATCGAGGTCATCGGCGAGGCGAAGCCCGAAGCCGGGGTGATCGCGACGAGGCCGGCAACCGCACCGGTCACCGCGCCGAGCAGCGACGGCTTGCCGTGCTTGACCTGGTCGATGATCGCCCACGACACGCCGGCTGCTGCCGTGGCGACGAAGGTGTTGATGAAGGCGAGCGCGGTCAGGCCGTTCGATTCGAGGTTCGAGCCGGCGTTGAAGCCGAACCAGCCGACCCACAGCAGGCTGGCGCCGATCATCGTCATGGTCAGCGAGTGCGGCGGCATCGGCTCCTTGCCGAAGCCCGCGCGCTTACCGATCACGAGGCAGCCGACGAGCCCGGCGATCCCGGCATTGATGTGCACCACGGTGCCACCAGCGAAGTCGAGCGCGCCCTTGCCGTAGAGGAAGCCGAAGTCGGTCGGCGCGTTGGGGAGGAAATCTGGGCCCGCCCAATACCACACCATGTGTGCGATCGGGAAATAGACGATCGTCATCCACGCCACCATGAACACCATCAACGGCGTGAACTTAACACGCTCGGCAAAAGCCCCGACGATCAGCGCGGGCGTGATGCATGCAAACGTCATCTGGAAGCAGACATAGGCATATTCGGGAATGTAGACGCCGTTCGAGAAGGTCGCCGCGAGCGAATTGGCGTCGACGCCCTTGAGGAACAGCTTGCCGAACCCGCCGACGAACTGTGAGCCGCCGGTGAAGGCCATCGAATAGCCCCAGCTGACCCACACCAAAGCCGCGATGCAGACGATCATGAAGACCTGCATCAGCACCGACAGCATGTTCTTGGTGCGGACGAGGCCGCCGTAAAACAGCGCGAGGCCGGGCACCGACATCATCAGCACGAGGACCGACGAGGTCAGCATCCAGGCGGTGTCGCCCTTGTTGACCATCGCCGCAGTCGGCACGAACGGCTTGGCGGCAGCTGCTACGGGCGCCTGCGCCCAAGCCGGGAGCGCGGTCAGCAGCGCTGCGCCGGCGAGCCCAGCAAGACCCAATTTGGTCGATCGATTCATTGCTACCCCCTTCAGACCGCTTGCGCGGGTACTATGGTTCGCGGCGCTCACAGCGTGCATGTCGTTCGCGGCGCTCACAGGGCCGTCTCGTCGGTTTCGCCGGTGCGGATGCGGACGGCCTGCCCGACATCGAGCACGAAGATCTTGCCGTCGCCGATCGCGCCGGTGTTGGCCGAGGCCTGGATCGCCTCGACGACCTTGCCAGCGAGGTCGGAGCCGCAGACGACCTCGATCTTGATCTTGGGGACCATGTTGGTGCTGTATTCGGCGCCGCGATAGATTTCGGTCTGGCCTTTCTGGCGCCCGAAACCCTTGACCTCGGTGACGGTCATTCCGGCAACGCCGATTTCGGTCAGCGCCTCGCGCACCTCGTCGAGCTTGAAAGGTTTGATGATGGCAATGACGAGCTTCACGCAAGAACCCCCCTGGTTATTGGTCCTGGGGGATATCTCGCAAAAGCCGTGCCAGACGTGAAACGACCGTCTGCCGCGGTACCGCCGCGCTAGGAGCGCTTACCGCATCGTAAATTTTTGTGCAGTTGCGAACCGCTGCCTAAGAATCAGGCAGATTCGGCAAGGATAGCCCGCGCCGCGTCGACATCGTCGTCATCCACCATCACGCGGACCGGAATGAAGAACTGGCTGCCATCGGCAATGCTGGCATTGGCGTCGAGCGCGAGCGCCATGATGCCTTCGGACTCGAGCCGTCCGACGACGATATAGGCTTCGTTGCGCGCGAACCGACCGACCTCGACCAGACTCATCGCCCGTTGGTCCCTTCGAGCGGATCGAAGGCGGGCAGGATCGTCTGGACGCGCACCGGCAAGCCATCGATGCTGTGGGTGCGCTTGGCGATCACGGCGAGGCGGGCGTCGGGGTCCTGCTGTGCGTGGAATTTGACGAGCGTGTCGCGTGGACGATCGAGCGTCATGCGCGGGACGCCCCAGCCGCAGCTGGTCTGGACGCTGTCGACTCGTATATCGAACACCTGCCGCGCGCCTGCGAGCGCGGGGAATTGACCTGCCAGATCGTCATAGCCCGGCTCGCCCGCGACAGTGAAGCTTCCCGTTCCATAGAGCCGCAGGATCAGCGCGGGATTATCGAACGCGCAGAACATGATCGTGATGCGGCCGTCGGCGACGAGATGCGCCTGTGTCTCGTTGCCCGATCCGCCGAGGTCGAGATAGGCGACGCGATTGGGGCCGAGCACGCGGAAGCTGTCCATGCCCTTGGGGCTGAGGTTGACCCGCGCCCCCGCGGCGGCGGTGGCGATAAAGAAGACGGGCTGCTTTGCGATGAAGGCGCGGTGCGCAGCGTCAATGGCCGAGAACATTTCCATGCCGCGCGTATAGCCCTTTCAGACGATGCGGGGAATCCGTGGGCGGCCGAGCGCGCATTCGAGCGCATCGCGATCCCAGTCGGCGAGATCGGCGGCGGCGGCGTAGGTCGATTGGCAGAATGCCAGCAAGGTCGCACTCGGGTCGGCGGCGCTGCGCACGACATCGTAATCGAGCAGGAACTCGCCGAGATCGGCGTTCCAGCTGGCTTCGGCGGGTTCGACAGGCGCCTGCGCATAGGCGGCGGGCGAGGGATAGGCATAGGCGTAGAACGCCGCATGTGGATAGGCGTCGCTGCCCGGCCAGAAGCCGACGCTGGCCTCCTCATGGCTATAGGCTTCGCACGTCACCGCATCGGGCAGGCCGGGAAAGCCCCCGGGATGGCGCGGTGCGGCACGGCCCGAGAAGCGCGTCGCGGCGAGATCGAAGCTGCCCCAGAAGAAATGGACGGGCGAGGCCTTGCCGAGGAAGCCGGTGCGGAACTCGCCGAACACGCGCCCGACTTGGATCAGCGCACGCCAGAAGGCGCGGACGGCGTCGGCATCGTACGGGCGTTCGGCGCTATCCTCGGCGAAGGGCGGGACGTCGGCCATTTCGCTGGGCACGCCGTCGAACTGCGCGGGAACGTCGAGCTCGGTGAGGCAGGTGGTCACGGTCTGGTGGAAATGCGCGATGCTGCCCGGCCCGATCCCGATCCCGCGGCTGCGCCCGTCGCTGGTCATGAAGACGAGCCGATCGTGGAGGAGGTCGAACTCGATCTCGAGGATCCGGTCGCCGAGCGGAATCGCCGAAGTCGTCAGCCCGCGCGCCGAGACGTAGAGCGGGACGTGCCAGCTATGGTTGAGCCACGGCGTCAACGCGAGCCGGACCTTGCCAATGATCTGCGTACGGAGTTGCAACCCAATTGCGGTCTCGCGCCAGGCGGTCCAGTCGAGTTCGGGCCAAGGGGAGATCGTTGCTTCGGTCATCCTGCTCTCCGTCGCCCCGGCGGAGGCCGGGGCCGCTGCGATATCGAACGATCCGCCCTCCAATGGAGCGGCCCCGGCCTGCGCCGGGGCGACGCCCCTACATCGCCGTCCCGCCCACCGTCAGCCCTGCTACCAGCAAGGTCGGCTGCCCGACGCCGGCTGGCACGCTTTGCCCGCCTTTGCCGCAGATGCCGACGCCCTCGTCGAGTGCGAAGTCGTTGCCGATGCCCTCGACGCGGGTGAGGCACGAGGGACCGTCGCCGATCAGCGTTGCGCCCTTGATCGGCGCGCCGATGCGGCCGTTCTCGATCTTGTATGCCTCAGTGCAGCTAAACACGAATTTTCCGGACACGATATCGACCTGTCCGCCGCCGAACGACTTGGCGAAGATGCCGTTCTTGACGCGGCTGAGCAGCTCGGCGGGATCATCCTTGCCGCCGCGCATGAAGGTGTTGGTCATCCGCGGCATCGGCGCGTGCGCGAACGATTCGCGGCGGCCGTTGCCGGTCGGCGCGACGCCCATCAGCCGGGCGTTGAGCCGGTCCTGGATATAGCCTTTGAGGATGCCGTCCTCGATCAGCACGTTTTCCTGCGTGGGCGTGCCCTCGTCGTCGATCGACAGCGAGCCACGTTTGTCGGCGATCGAGCCGTCGTCGACGACGGTGACGCCGGGTGCCGCGACGCGCTCGCCGATCCGGCCGGAGAAGGCGCTGGTGCCCTTGCGGTTGAAATCGCCCTCGAGCCCGTGGCCGATAGCCTCGTGGAGCAGAATGCCCGGCCAGCCCGGTCCGAGCAGCACGGTCATCTCGCCGGCGGGTGCGGCGACCGAGTCGAGATTGACGACGGCTTGCGCCAGCGCCTCGTCGATCGCGCGGTTCCAGGTTTCGGGGGCCATCAGCTCGTCATAGAGATAGCGGCCGCCGAGCCCGAAGGTCCCCGTCTCGCGCCGGCCGTTCTGTTCGACCACGATCGAGACGTTGAGCCGGACGAGCGGGCGCACGTCGGTGGCGATGAAACCGTCGGCGCGGACGATCTCGACGACGTTCCAGCTGCCCGACAGCGAGACCGAAACCTGTGCGACGCGCGGGTCGCGCGCACGAGCGGCGGCGTCGATCGTCTGGCAGAGGTTCACCTTGTCGGCGAAGGGGACGAGATCGAGCGGGTCGGATGCCGTATAGAGGTGGCGGTTGGTTGCGCGCGGCGGGCCGGCCTTGGGCGCGCTCGATGGATCAATCAGCGCCATCGTCTCGCTCGCACGCTTGATCGCGGCGGCGCTGAGTTCGTTGGCGTGCGCAAAGGCGGTCATCTCGCCCGACACGGCGCGCAGGCCAAAGCCCGAGTGGGTGTTGTAGCTTGCGGTCTTCAGCCGGCCGTCGTCAAAGCCGAACGCCTCGGACTTGCGATATTGCAGATAGAGCTCGCCATCGTCGGCCTTCCCGAGCGCGGCGGCGGTGAGCGCCTGCGCTTCGTCGGGCGAGAGCTGGCCGTCATGATACAGGAACGCGCGGGGGTCTGTCGGACTGGTCATCCGACGAATATAGGCAGGTTAGCGTCCTGCGCCATCCCCGTGATCGTGCAAAGTCGACGGATCGACGCCGTCGGCGGGCCCGCCGATCAGCACGAAGCGGCGGTCGCAATAGCCGCAATCGACATAGCCGCTCTCGTCGATCTCGAGGAAGACGCGCGGATGGCCGAGGCTTGCGCCGCCGGGAATGTCGGTCGCGCCGTCACAGATGTTGCGGGCATGCGTTACGCGCAGGATTTCGGGCGGTGCGATCATGGAGGCGCGTGTAGCAAGGTGGCAGAGGGCGAGCAACGGGCTTCTCCCCTTGCTCCGCTCGGTCTGCGCGCTTCTTTCTCCCCTCCCGCTTGCGGGAGGGGCTGGGGGAGGGCCTTGCCGCGAACGTGGCGTAGGGGTTCCAGGTCGGTCCCTCCCCTAACCCCTCCCGCAAGCGGGAGGGGGATTTTACGCTTTGCGCGCGGGCCGCGCGTGCCTAGAGCCGAATCATGACCGAGGCCGCCATCTCCATCGCGAACCTGTGCAAGACCTACAAGGGCGGCAAGCGCGCGCTCGACGACGTGTCGTTCGATGTGCCGCGTGGCCAGATCTTCGGGCTGCTCGGCCCCAATGGCGCGGGCAAGTCGACGCTGATCAACATCCTGGCTGGCCTCGTTAACAAGACCAGCGGCACCGCCACGATCTGGGGCTTCGACACCGACCAGCATCCGCGCAACGCCAAGGCGTCGATTGGGATCGTCAATCAGGAGATCCTGTTTGACCCGTTCTTCACGCCGATCGAGACGCTCGAGATCCAGGCGGGGCTGTACGGCGTTCCCAAGGCGAAGCGTCGCTCGATGGAATTGCTGCAGGCGGTGCATCTCGAGGACAAGGCCAATGCCTATGCCCGCACGCTGTCGGGCGGGATGAAGCGCCGCCTGATGGTCGCCAAAGCGATGGTCCACACGCCGCCCGTGCTGGTGCTCGACGAACCGACCGCAGGCGTCGACATCGAACTGCGCCAGCAGCTCTGGGCCTATGTCCGCCAGCTCAACGAGCAGGGCTTGACGGTGGTGCTGACGACGCATTATCTCGAGGAAGCCGAGCAGCTCTGCGACCGGATCGCGATCATCAACCACGGCAAGGTGATCGCCAACAAGCCGACGCGCGAGCTCGTCGGCATGGCGACCGAGAAGCTCGTCGAGGTGACGGTCGACCGTGACGTCGCGGTGCCGCCGAGCGCGGTCTGCTTCCAGAAGATCGAATTGAAGGGGACGCGGACGCTCGCGATTACCTACGCCAAGGACAAGGTGAATGCCGGCGAAGTGCTCGCCGCGGTGCAGGCCGATGGCTACGGGATTGTGGACGTATCGACGCGCGAGGCCGATCTCGAGGACGTGTTCCTCAACCTGACCCGGGCGTCGAACGCGGCGTGATCGTCGCCCCGGCGGAGGCCGGGGCCGCTGGCGTTTGCGCAAGACGCCAGCGACGCGCATCTAACAGAGCCGCCCCCGCCTCCGCCGGGGCGACGGTATGAGAGAGACGCGCGTGCCCGAAACCAAGACCTCCGACGTCCTCATCATCGGCTCCGGCGCCGCCGGCCTCACCGCCGCGCTCAATCTCGCCGATCGCTTCAAGGTCACCGTGCTCGCCAAGGGCGCGATGAACGAGGGGTCGACCGCCTGGGCGCAGGGCGGGATCGCCGCGGTGCTCGAGGAAGGCGATACCTTCGAAAGCCATATCGAGGACACGATGATCGCCGGCGCGGGGCTCAACGACCGCGCGACGGTCGAGTTCGTCGTGACGCAGGCGCCCGCGGCGATCGCGCGGCTCGAGGAACTCGGCGTTCCGTTCGCGACCGAGGGGAATGCGCTCCACCTCACCCGCGAGGGCGGGCATAGCCACCGCCGCATCGTCCACGTCGCCGATGCGACGGGCTGGGCGGTGCAGGAAGCGCTGCAGCGCGCCGCGACCGACCATCCCAACATCACGCTCGTCCCCGACATGGTCGCGATCGACCTCGCCACGGGCAAGCACGAGGAGCGCTATTCGGGCGCCGGCCATGTCTGGGGCGTCTACGCCGTCAACCGCGCGACCGGCCGCGTCGAGGTCTACACCGCGCGCGCGACGATCCTCGCGACCGGCGGCGCGGGCCGCACCTATCTCTTCTCGACCGCGCCACGCGGCGCGACCGGCGACGGCATCGCGATGGCGTGGCGCGCGGGCTGCCGCGTCTCGAACATGGAGATGATGCAGTTCCACCCGACTTGCCTCTACAATCTCGAGGTCAAGAACTTCCTGATCACCGAGGCGGTGCGCGGCGAGGGCGGGCATCTGCTGATCCCGGAGACCGGCTATCGCTTCATGCCCGATTTCGACCCGCGCCTCGAACTCGCGCCGCGCGACGTCGTGGCGCGTGCGATCGATCATGAGATCAAGCGGCTCGGGCTCGACTATGTCCATCTCGATATCAGCCACAAGGGCGAAGCGTTCATCCGCGAGCACTTCCCCAACATCTACGAAAAGCTGCTCGGCCTCGGCATCGACATGACCAAGGATCCGATCCCGGTGGTGCCGGCGCAACACTATACGTGTGGCGGCGTGGTGGTCGATCTCGACGGGCGCACCGACCTGCCCGGCCTCTATGCCGCGGGCGAGTGCAGCGAGAGCGGACTTCACGGCGCCAACCGCCTCGCCTCCAACTCGCTGCTCGAATGCTTCGTCTTCGGCGAGGCGTGCGCCAATCATATCGCCGAGCATTGGGACGAACTCCCCGCCCCGCCGCCGATCCGCGCATGGGACGAGAGCCGCGTCGAGGATTCGGACGAAGAGGTCGTCATCAAGCAGAACTGGACCGAGATCCGGCGCTTCATGTGGAACTATGTCGGGATCGTGCGCACGACCAAGCGGCTCGAGCGCGCGCAGCATCGCATCCGCATGCTGACCGATGAAGTGAACGACTATTACGGCCATTTCCGCGTGACGCCCGATCTGATCGAGCTGCGCAATCTGCTCCAGACCGCCGAACTGATTGTTCGTTCAGCTTTGCACCGCCATGAATCGCGGGGCCTGCACTACACGCTCGACTATCCCGACTTGCTGCCCGAGGCGGTCGACACCATCTTGGTTCCGTAAATCCACGGAATATACAGGTCCCACTGCGATATCGTCTTGTCCCGCATGCCCGACGCTTCGTCGCAAGCGTGGGGGGCGGGTGATATCCCCACCACAATCTGGCCTTACCGCCATGATCGAACGTGGGTTTGAGTAGCGGGACGAAAGACGGTGTTGCGTATCCTTCCCTATCGATTTCCCAAGCCTGCCGCCGCGTTGCTCCTGACCGCCGCTGTGTGCGCGTGCGGACAGGACGCTAATGTCCATCTCGCGCGCGTCGTGCCGGCTGCGCCCGGGACGGTGGCGCTGACGGCCCCGCAGCCCGCCCCGCGGGCGGTTTCCGCGCCATCGGCGTTGGTCGCCAACGTCGCGATGCTCGCGCGGCAGTTCGACGGTCGCGTCGGGATCGCGGTGCGGAGCATCGAACGCGGCTGGTCGGTCGATACCGGCGGCGACCAGTTGCTGCCGCAGCAAAGCGTCAGCAAATTGTGGGTGGCGATGACGGTGCTCGACTATCGCGACCGCGGGCGGCTCCGGCTAACCGATCCGGTGACGCTGTACCGCGACGATATCACGCTGTTCCACCAGCCGATCGCCGCGCTGATCAAGGGCGATCAGGGCTATCCGACGACCGTCGGCGAATTGCTCCAGCGTGCGCTGACGATGAGCGACAACACCGCCAACGACCGGCTGCTGCGCTATGTCGGCGGGCCGAATGCGGTGCGCGACTTCATCCAGCGCAAGGGCCTGGGCGACATCCGCTTCGGCCCGGGCGAGCGTTTGCTGCAAAGCCAGACGGCGGGCCTGGTGTGGCAGCCGTCCTACGCGTTCGGCAATGGCTTTGCGCTCGCGCGCAACCGGCTGCCGCGCGCCGACCGGGTCGCCGCGTTCGAGCGCTATGTCGCCGATCCGCCCGATGGTGCCGCGCCGATGGCGATCGCCGGTGCGCTTGCAAGGTTGAAGCGCGGTGATCTGCTCTCGCCCGAATCAACGCGGTATCTGATCGGCACGATGGAATCGTCGCACACCGGCAAGCAGCGGATGCGCGGCGCGGTGCCGCCGGGGTGGAGCTTCGGCCACAAGACCGGCACGGGGCAGGATCTCGCCGGGCGGACCGCGGGCTATAACGATGTCGGCTTGCTGATGGCGCCCGACGGCAGCAGCTACGCGATCGCGATCATGATCGGCGACACGCCGCGCCCGATCCCGGCGCGCCAGGCGTTGATGCAGGCGGTGGTGGCGAGCGTCGTTGCGAACCATCGCGGCTAACCGCGCATAAGCGGCGAATGGCGTGACGCGGGGGCTTTGTGCTTCCCCAAGCTTGGGCTATCCCCGCCAAATGCCGCATCTCTATCTTGTCGATGGCTCGGGATACATTTTCCGCGCCTATCACCGCCTTCCCCCGCTCACCAACAAGCATGGCGAGCCGGTCGGCGCGGTCTATGGCTATACGACGATGCTGTGGAAGCTCGCCGACGAAGTCCATGCCGCCGACGGCCCGACGCATATGGCGGTGATTCTCGACAAATCGTCGAAGACCTTCCGCAACGAGCTGTACGACCAGTACAAGGCGCAGCGCCCGCCGCCGCCCGAGGATCTCGTCCCGCAATTCCCGATGATCCGCGATGCGACGCGCGCCTTCTCGCTGCCGTGCATCGAGACCGAGGGATTGGAGGCCGACGACATCATCGCCTGCTATTCGCGCGCCGCGCTCGCGCAGGGGTGGGAAGTGACGATCGTCTCGTCCGACAAGGATCTGATGCAGCTGATCGAGCCCGGGCTCGACATGTACGACACGATGAACAACCGGCGCCTTGGCGCCGAGCATGTCGCGGAGAAATTCCACGGCATCACCCCGGCGCAGCTCGGCGACGTGCTCGCGCTGATGGGCGACAGCGTCGATAACGTGCCGGGCGTTCCCGGCGTCGGCCCCAAGACCGCTGCCAAGCTGATCCTCGAGCATGGCGATCTCGAAGCGGTGCTCGCCGCCGCGCCGGGGATGAAGGCAGGCAAGCTGCGCGACAACCTCATCGAACATGCCGCGATGGCGCGGCTGTCGAAGGAGCTCGTCACGCTGAAATGCGACGTCGCGCTGCCAGAGCCGCTCGAGGATCTCGAGCTCAAGGGCATTCCCGACGCCCCTTTGCGCGCTTTCTTGGAACATCACGGCTTCCGCTCGCTGCTCGCCAAGCTGTCGGCGGTCGCCGATGCGCCGGTACCCGCGCCGAAGTCGGTGCCGACCGAGCAGGACCCGCCGTGCGACCATGACGGCTATGAGACCGTGGTCGACGAAGCCGCACTCGACAGCTGGATCGCCGCGGCGCGCCACCAGGGCTGGATCGCGATCGATACCGAGACGACCGGGATCGACGCGACCCGCGCCGAGCTGGTCGGGGTGAGCATGGCGCTCCAGCCCAACAAGGCATGCTACATTCCGCTCGCGCATGGCGGATCGGGGCTGTTTGCCGAAACCCCGGTGCAGCTCGACCGCGATGTCGCGCTCGCCAAGCTCAAGCCGCTGTTCGAGGACCCCGCGGTGCTCAAGATCGGGCATAACCTCAAATACGACATGATCGTGCTCGGACGCCTCGGCGTTGGGGTTGCGCCGCATGACGACACGATCCTGATGAGCTTCGACCTCGATGCCGGCCTGCATGGTCACAGCATGGACGAGCTCGCCGCGACGCATCTCTCGCACAGCTGCATTGCTTTCAAGGACGTCGTCGGCGTCGGCAAGTCGCAGCGCAGCTTCAATGAAGTCGATCTCGATGCGGCGACACGCTACGCCGCCGAGGATGCCGACGTCACGTTGCGGTTGTGGCGGCGCTTCAAGCCGCGGCTCGTCGCCGAGAGCGCGACGCGCGTCTACGAAATGGTCGACCGCCCGCTCGCGCCCGTTATCGCGCAGATGGAGATGCACGGCATCAAGGTCGATCGCGAAAAGCTCAGCAGCCTGTCGAACGATTTCGCGCAGCAGATCGGCGCGCTCGAAGTCGAGATCCATGCGCTCGCCGGCGGCGCCTTCACGATCGGCAGCCCCAAGCAATTGGGCGACGTGCTGTTCGAGCGGATGGGGATCAAGGGCGGGCGCAAGGGCAAGTCGGGCGTCTATTCGACCGACGTCACCGAGCTCGAGCGGATCGCTGCCGACAAGGATTCGCCCGGCAAGGACATCGCGACGAAGGTGCTCGAGTGGCGCCAGCTGTCGAAGCTCAAATCGACCTATACCGATGCGCTCCAGGCGCAGATCAATCCCGCGACCGGGCGTGTCCACACATCCTACTCACTCACCGGCGCGCAGACCGGGCGGTTGTCCTCGACCGACCCGAATTTGCAGAACATCCCGATACGCACCGAGATCGGCCGCCAGATCCGCGACGCGTTCGTCGCCGAGCCGGGCAACGTCCTGCTCGCCGCCGACTATTCGCAGATCGAATTGCGACTCGCCGCGCACATGGCCGACGTGCCTGCGCTAAAAGCCGCCTTCGCCAATGGCGACGACATCCACAGCCTCACCGCGATGGAGTTGTTCGGCGAGGTCAATCGCGACACGCGCGGGCGGGCGAAGACGATCAACTTCGCGATCCTCTACGGCATCAGCCGCTGGGGGCTGGCGGGGCGGCTCGATGTGACCGCCGACGAAGCGCAGGCGATGATCGATCGCTATTTCGAGCGCTTTCCGGGCATCCGTAACTATATCGCGGCGACCACCGAGTTCGTCCGCGAAACGGGCTACACCGCGACGCTGTTCGGGCGGAAAACGCACTTCCCGCGGATAAAGTCGAAGCTCCAGCACGAGCGGCAAGGCGCCGAGCGCGCGGCGATCAACGCGCCGATCCAAGGCACTTCGGCCGATATCATCAAGCGTGCGATGGTGCGGATGGGGCCCGCGCTCGAGGCCGCCGGGCTCGGGCATGTGCGGATGTTGCTGCAGGTGCACGACGAACTCGTGTTCGAATTGCCCGAGGGCGATGTCGCCGCGGCCAAGCCCGTGATCGAGCATGTCATGGCGAGCGCTGCCGAACCGGCAATCGTGCTCAGCGTGCCGCTCGGCATCGAGATCGGGACAGGCCTGAGCTGGGGCGCGGCGCATTGACGACGACGACTGGCTTCGAGCCGACGGCGAGCGGGCGAACTACCGAAGAGATCGATGCGCTCGCAAAGGGTGGGCGGACCAACATCATCGGTTTCGTGATGCGGCTCGTCGCGCGGCTGCCGTTCCTGTTCATCGCTGGGCGGCTCTACGGTCCCGACACGCTCGGCACCTTCGCGCGCGCGGTGCTGTTCGTCGAGGTTGCGGCGTTGCTCGCGACCTTCGGGTTGAAGCGCGGACTTGCGCTCGCGATTTCGGAGAGCGCGCGGCCGCACGTTCAAATCGTGTGGGATTGCCTCGTCGTCGCGGCGATTGCCTCGGGCTGCGCGAGCGGGATCCTGCTGCTGATGCCCGACGTGATGTTCCATGGCGGCAATCCCTCGGCGCTCGAGCGCTTCCTGCCGTGCATCATCGTCGCGAGCGCGTGGTCGGACATCATGCTCGCCGCGCTCGCCTATCGCCGCAACGTCCAGGCGACGGTCACCGCGCGCGCGGTGATCGAGCCGTGGACGATCTCGATCGCGGCGGGGCTGCTCTTTCCGATCGCGCCGCATGACGGGCTGGTGCTCGCCTACATGCTGTCGATGGCCGCCGCGCTCGTCGCGTCGATCGTACCGTTCCTGCGCAGCTATGGCCGCCCGACCGGCTGGCGGCTGCACCCTGGGCGCACCTTCGCGTTGATCCGCCGCAATGCGCCGCTCGCGGGTGCCGATGCGCTCGAATGGGGGACGCGCAATGTCGACCGCTCGATCCTGTTCCTGATGTTCGAGCCGCGAATCGTCGGCATCTACTGGATGGCGCAGCAAGTCGCCTCGATCCCGGGCAAGCTCAAGACGAGCTTCGACCCGATCCTCGGCCCCGTGATCACCTCGAGCCTCGCTCGCGGCGACACCGCGGGCGTCGCGAGCCAGGTCCGCCAGGTCGGGTTCTGGATCCTTGCCGCGCAGACGGGCTTGGCCTTGATGGGCTCGATCCCGGGCGAAGCGGTGATGGGGACCGTCGGCCCGCAATTCGTCGCAGGGACCGCGGCGCTCGCCTTCCTGTTGCTCGCCGAAGCCGCAGCCTCGACCGGGGCGGTGTGCGAATCGGCGCTCGTCTATATCGCGCGCGTGCAGAACGTCGCGATCTCGATCGGGATGTTGCTGTTCCAAGTCGTGCTCAGCTTCGCGCTGATCTTCGCAATGCAATGGATCGGCTGGCCGGTCGCGTATCAGGCGGCGGGGCCGGCGGTGGCGCTGTTCGTCTCGGTCGGGATCACGTCGATCATCAAATCGACCTATCTGTCGCGGCTGCTCGGCGCGGGCGTCGCCGGATGGCGTCTGCCGATGCTGTGGGCGGTGCTCGCGGCGGGGACGGTCGGGTTCGGCTTCACGCTGTTGCCGCACCGCTTCGAATGGGCCGAACTCGCAATCGGCGTCCCCGCGATCGCCGGGGTCTATCTGTTCGTGCTGTATCGCTGGGCAGCGCGGCCCGAGGATCGCGCGCTGTTCCGGCGCAAGGCGGGCGAGACGCCCGCCTTGCCCGTCCCCGGGCTCAGTGCCGGAAGTGGCGTACCCCGGTAAACACCATCGCGAGGCCAGCGGCATCGGCGGCGGCGATCACCTCGTCGTCGCGGATCGAGCCGCCGGGTTGGATCACCGCAGTGGCGCCTGCCTCGACCGCTGCGAGCAAGCCGTCGGCGAAGGGGAAGAAGGCATCCGAGGCGACTGCGGAACCGATCGTGCGCGGGGTCGGCCAGCCCGCCTTGTCGGCGGCGTCCTTCGCCTTCCATGCGGCGATGCGTGCCGATTCGAGGCGGTTCATCTGCCCCGCGCCGATCCCGGCGGTGCTGCCGTCCTTGGCATAGACGATCGCGTTCGACTTGACGTGCTTGGCGATCGTCCAAGCGAAGCGGCAGTCGATCAGTTCCTGCTCGGTCGGCGCGCGCTTGGTGACGACCTTCAGCTCGGGGTTGCTGGCATTGTCGCGCGTCTGGACGAGCCAGCCGCCCGTGATGGCCTTCGCCAGCAGGCCGGTGCGCGCCGGATCGGGAAGTTCGCCCGTCAGCAGTAGGCGCAAGTTCTTTTTGGCGGCGAAGATCGCCTGCGCTTCCTCGTCGGCATCGGGCGCGACGACGACTTCGGTGAAGATTCCCGCGATCGCGCGCGCCGTCGCACCGTCGAGCGGGCGGTTGAGCGCGATGATCCCGCCGAACGCCGAGACTGTGTCGCAGGCGAAGGCGGCCTCATACGCTTCGGCAAGCGACGCGCCGGTCGCGACGCCGCAAGGATTGGCGTGCTTGACGATGACGCAGGTCGGCGCGGCATCGCGAAATTCGCTGACGAGATCGAGCGCCGCGTCGGCGTCGTTGAGGTTGTTGTAGCTGAGCGCCTTGCCCTGCACTTGCCGCGCCTGGCCGATGCCGCGTGCGGCGGGACCGGACGCGGTGTAGAACGCCGCCGACTGATGCGGGTTCTCGCCATAGCGGAGTTCGGGGCCGCGCTTGAGCGTGATCGGCAGCGTTTCCGGGAAAGCCTCGCCCTGATCGACCGTGCCGAACCACGTCGCGATCGCGCCGTCATAGGCGGCAGTCGTGGCATAGGCCTTGGCGGCGAGCTTGCGGCGGTCGGCGAGCGTCGTGCTGCCGCCCGACACCAGCGCGTAGTCGGCCGGATCGGTGACGATCGCGACGAAGGCGTGGTTCTTCGCCGCCGAGCGCACCATCGACGGGCCGCCGATGTCGATATTCTCGATCACCTCGTCGCGCTCGGCACCCTTGGCGACGGTCGCTTCGAACGGGTAGAGATTGACGACGACGAGATCGATGGCGCCGATCCCGTGTTCCTCCATCGACGCGACATGCGCCGCATCGTCGCGCACCGCGAGCAAGCCGCCATGGACGTTGGGGTGAAGCGTTTTCACGCGACCGTCCATCATCTCCGGGAAACCCGTCAGCTCGCTGATGTCGCGGACGGCGAGCCCAGCATCGCGCAGCGCCTTGGCGGTGCCGCCGGTCGAGACCAGTTCGACGCCGTGGTCGGCCAGACCGCGTGCGAGATCGACGATGCCGGTCTTGTCGGAAACCGAGAGAAGCGCGCGGCGGATGGGGATATCGGTCATGGGGCAGGCTCCGGGGAACGTTCGCGCGTCCCCTGCCCGCTCGCCCCCCAAGATTCAACCTAGCATGGCTTAACCGGCGCGCTTGAACGCCCAGCTGACGTTCGCCCCGCCCGCGGGCGATTCGCCGGTGACGACGAGCTGCATCGTCGCGCGCGGACGCCCCTCGGCGTCGATCCACACGCTTTCCTCGACCGCCAGCGTCCCGCCGCGGCAGCGGAACTGCCACAGACCGCCGCCGGGCAGCCGCAGCAAAGCGGCAAGGCCATCGGCGGTCGGCGAGACCTGGATGCCGAGCCCGAGATGGAAGCGGATCGCAAAGCCCGTCGCAGTCAGCTTGCGGCGCTTGGTCGCGGGGAGCAGCATGTCCTCGCCGCGCAGTTCGGCGCCGTCGCGGGTCAGCGTCATCTGGCGGCGGTGGAGGAAGCCGAAGCGGCGCGCATAGCCGTCATGGCTTGCCTCGATCCGGCTGCCGGCATCGCTCTCCTGGCGCGCGAGCTCGACCTCGCCGACGCCGCGACCGAGCGTGCCGTCGGCATGGATCGCGGTCGAATTGCTGTCGCCGACGATCAGCGTCGAATGCGCCGCGGTGGTGCGCAAGCCCTCGGCGAGCGCGGGCGGAAGCTGGAAGACCCCGGTCCGCGCGCCGCCGCAATTGACGACGATGCGGTTGGCCCCGTCGGACAGTTCGAACGCCAGCGTCGAGGCGCAACCGCCCTCGACCAGCCGCGCGATCGGCGGCGGGGCGGCGTCGACGATCGCCACGACATTGCCTGCGGCGAGCCGCTGATAGCCCCAGTCGCGCGCCTGGCGCAGCGGGCGCGTGCGCACACCCGAGGCGGCGATGATCTGGTCGAGCGTATCGGCGCCGATCGGCCCGCCGCCCTGCCAACTGCTGACATCGCGGTCGCCGTGACAGATGCCGAGCAATGCCGGCATCAGCGACGCCAGTGCGCTTGCGATGCAGGCGGGGGCCTCGATCTGGCGCGCGGCATACACTTCGCGCAAGGCGGTGAGCAGCGTCACCATGTCGACTTGCGCCGATGGCGAGCGTGCGACATTGCCGCCATCCTCGAAGATCGACACCGCGAGCCCCTTGGCCAGCGCCGCCTCGACCGCGGCGCGGCGCGGATCGCCGCCGGCGATCAGCAAGCCCGCCGCGACGACGCCGCACAGTGCTGCGATGCGCGGCGCGCCAGGCGCGACCTTTTCGGCGCCGCGATCGATATGCCGTGCGCCGCGCGCGAGCGTGTTGAGCACGCTGCTGCGATAGACGAGATCGGCCGACGACAGGATCAGCGGGGCGTGCGCCGTCCAGAACAGGATCCGACGACCCCACAGATCGGCGCGCCACGCGGGTTCGCTGATCTTTTCGGCATGGACCGCGAGCCATTTGCGCATCAGCGCTTCGGCGATCGGCGTCGCCTGCGCGCGCGTCGCGACGGTCGAGAGATCGCGCAGCCAGGCGAAGCTGTGGAGATAGTCGCTGAAGGCGCGCGAAAAATCGGGCTTGGCGAGATCGAGCGCCGCGATCTCGCGGCTTTCGCCGCGGAAGGTCAGCGTGCCCTCGAGCAACGCCTTGCCGCGCTTGACGTCACCCAGGAAAGGGTCGTCGGGGACTGCGGTGAGCTTGAGCGGATGGCGGCCTTTCAGCCGCATGCCGTGGATCGGCGTGCTCCAGGTCAGCCGGTGGAAGCGCTCCGAGAGGCGTTCGGCGAGCGACAATCCCTTGTCTCCTCCCAGCCGGACGAGCCGCTTGCCCTCGTCGATGCTGTCGCGCAGCATGTCCTCATCCGTCGCTGCCGGCGAGTCGAGCGGGGGCAGGTCGCGGCTCCTAACCACGCAAGGCCGCGATGTTGGCGGCGTACGCGTCGGGTCCGCCGCGGAAGGTCGCGGTGCCCGCGACCAGCGCATCGGCCCCGGCGGCGATCGCGCGTGGCGCGGTGGCGTGGTCGATCCCGCCATCGACTTCGAGATCGACGCTGTACCCACCCTTGTCGATCATCTTGCGGATCGCCTCGATCTTGCGCAGCGAGCTTTCGATGAACGCCTGCCCGCCGAAACCGGGATTGACGCTCATCACCAGCACCAGATCGACTTCCTCGAGCAGATAGTCGAGCGCCTTGGCGGGCGTCTGCGGCGTGAGCACGACGCCTGCGCGCTTGCCGAGCTGGCGGATGTGCTGGAGGCTGCGATGCGTGTGCGGTCCGGCCTCGACATGGATGCTGATCGTGTCGGCGCCGGCCTCGGCGAACGCCTCGAGATAGGCGTCGACCGGCGCGATCATCAAATGGACGTCGAGCGGCTTGGTCGTATGCGGGCGGATCGCCTTCACCACGCCCGGCCCGATCGAGATGTTGGGGACGAAATGCCCGTCCATCACGTCGACGTGGATCCAGTCGGCGCCGGCGAGATCGATCGCGCGGACCTCCTCGCCAAGCTTGGCAAAATCGGCGGAGAGGATCGACGGGGCGATGCGGACGGGAAGCTGGCTCATGGTCGTTTAGCCTCTAGCATGGTCGCAGGCGTGGGCAAGCAACGCTTAACCCTGTCGGCGCAGGCGCGCGATGAAGAAGCCGTCATTGCCACCAGGATCGATCATCCCGGGCAAGGTCCGCACCCAGCCGCCGGGAGTGGGGACGATTCCCGCCGGCAGTTCGTCCTGCGTCACGGGGACGATGCTGTAGTCGGGGCGGGCGGCGAGGAATTTGGTGAGCTGCGCCTCGCCCTCGGCGGGTTCGAGCGAGCAGGTCGCGAAGACGAGCGTTCCGCCCGGCCTGACCCAATCGGCGGCGCGCGCGAGCAGTTTCGCCTGCAGCGCGGCCAGCTCGGCGATCTGCGACGGGCGCACGCGGTGGAGCACGTCGGGGTGACGGCGGAAGATGCCCGTCGCGCTGCACGGCGCATCGAGCAGCACCGCATCGACGGGTGCCGGCGGCGACCACAGCAGCAGGTCGGCGGTGATCACCGTCGCCGCTAGGTGCGTCCGCTCGAGATTCTCGTGAAGTCGCGCAAGACGACTTTCCGACGAATCGATCGCGGTGACGCTCCAGCCGGCGCTCGCAAGCTGCATCGTCTTGCCGCCCGGCGCGGCGCACAGGTCGAGCACGCTGCCCGGCCCCTTGCCTAGCAGGCGGGCGGGGAGCGAGGCGGCGATATCCTGCACCCACCAGCTGCCCTCCTCGAAGCCCGGCAGCTCGGGAACATGCGCCGAAGGCAAGCGGACATGCCCCGACAGCAGCGAGACCCCGCCGAGCGTTTCGGCCATCGCGTCGGTCGTCGCTGGGTCGGCGAGCGTCAGGTCGAGCGGCGGCGGCGCGGCCATCGCGCGCTCGGCGGCTTCGATGCCGTCGTCGCCCCAGGCGGCGTGCCAGCGGATCGCGACCGGATCGGGCAAGGTCGGCTGTTCGGGCAATTGATCGCCGCCGCGCATCAGCGTGCCGAACACGCCGTGGACGAGTTTGCGTGGACCGCCGTCCACCAGCGGCAGCACGGTCGAGATCGCGGCATGCGGCGGCGTGCCGAGCGACAGCGCCTGCACCAAAGCGATGCGCAGCGCAAAACGCGCCTTGGCGTCATCGGGCAACCGCGTCTTGGTCGCCGAGTCGATCAGCGCATCGAGATCGGGCAGGCGGCGCAGCACTTCGGCCGCGATCGCATGCGCGAGTGCGCGGTCGTCGCTGCGCTCGATCCCGGCGGTCGCGCGGCCGATCGCGGCTTCGAGCGGGAGACCCTGGCGCAAGACGGCGTCGAGCAAGCGGAGCGCTGCACGGCGTGCGGGGACGCCGGGCGGATCGACCGGTTCGGGTTTCGGCATGTAGCGACGTGGCGGCGGAAGGGTCAAAAGCTTGAACTCTGTCTAAAGGCCGCCGATGTAGCGGGGGCGCACCTGTCGTGCATCAAGGACACTCCATGGCCGTTCGCCCGCCGCATGTGAAGCCACCCGCCTATCTCAGCAAGAGTCCGCCGGTGCCCGAACCCGATTCCGTCCCGCTCGCGCCGAAGGGGCAAAGTGTGAAAGGCGACCCCGAGGGGCTCGACCCGACGCGTTATGGCGATTGGGAAATGAAGGGCATCGCGATCGATTTCTGAGCGGGGCGATCGCCCACTCCGTTCGTCATCCCCGCGAAAGCGGGGATCCCGCTGCCTGTTCCCCGCTGAGGAGAAGAAGCGGGACCCTCGCTTTCGCGAGGGTGACGGGGCGCTAGACGTGCGGGTGCTCCAACAACGCCGCCAGCTTGACGACGGTGTTCCAATTCCGCGCGGTTGCGAGCTTGGGAAATTTGAGCTTCGCCATCGCCTGCGGGAGCTTCGACGCGCCGATCCCGTCGATATAATCGACATAGAGCTCGCGGCCCTGCGGTACGAGAGCCTCGCGGCCAGCGTAAACTGCACGCAGCGCATCGGGCAGATCGGTCGGCATCGAGTCGCGGTGAAACAGCACCACGACATGATTCGGTCGCGTGAGCGTCGCTTCTGGAAACGGATTGGCAGCGATGACCGCCTGCAAATCGGCGGCGCTGCGCACGATCACGTCAGTCTCGAGGCCATAAGCGGCCAACGCCGTCTCGAGTCTCGCCTCGACCTTGGCGCCGTCGGTCTCGTCGCACGCGAACACGACATTGCCCGAGGCGAGCAGCGTTGCCACCTCGCGATAGCCCAGCGCTTCGACCAGCGCCTTCAAATCGGCCATCGGCAGCTTGCGCCCGTTGAGGTTGACCCCCTTGAGCAACGCCGCCCAGCGCATCACTCGCGCGTCAGCGGGCGTGCAAGCAGCGCCCCGATCACCGCCTGGACCTCGGCCCCGTCGAGCAAGGCGCACACCGCCTCGACCACCGGCATGTCGACGCCTGCCTCGGCTGCCGCCTCGCGCAGCACCGGTGCGGTGAAGGCGCCCTCGGCGACGGTCAGCCGATCGGACAGCAGGTCGACGGCACGCTTGCCCTGCCCCAGCCCAAGCCCAAGCGAGAAATTGCGCGATGCCGTCGACGAGCAGGTCAGCACGAGATCGCCGAGCCCCGATAGCCCGCTCAGCGTCTCGATCCGCGCGCCGCGCGCGACGCCGAAGCGCGTCATCTCGGCGAAACCGCGCGCGATCAGCGCGGCGCGCGCATTCTGCCCGAGCCCCGCACCCTCGACCACGCCGCACGCGATCGCGAGCACGTTCTTGACCGCTCCGCCGATCTCCGCACCGATGACGTCATCCGACGCATAGGGGCGGAAATTCGGTCCGGCGAGACGATCGGCGAGCGCCGCGCCGATCGCCGGATCGGCGCATGCAAGCGTCACCGCGGTCGGAAGACCGGCGGCAACCTCATGCGCGAAGGTCGGGCCCGACAGCACCGCGATCGGGGCTGCGGGGTGCAGCGCCCGCGCGACTTCGCCGACGAGCAGCCGCGTGCCGGCCTCGATCCCCTTGGCGCAGAGCACCAATGGCGTTTTGCCGACGGGGGTTTCGGTCAGCACCGCGCGGACATGTTGTGCCGGCACGACGACCAGCAGCGCGTCGCAGTCGGCAAGATCGGCCAGCGCCGAGGTCGCGCGGATCGACGGCGACAGTGCGACCCCGGCGAGGAAGCGCGTATTCTCGTGCGCTTCGTTGACTGCGTCGACGACTTCAGGCTCGCGCGCCCATAGCGTGACCGGAGCGCCGCCGCGCGCTGCGACTTGCGCCAGCGCAGTGCCCCACGCTCCGCCGCCGATGACCCCGATCTTCATGCCTTCACCCCCGCCCCACGCACAGCCTCTGCGCCCGGATCGAGCGGCCAGCGCGGACGTGGCGCGATGTCGAGCGGATCGGTGAGACCGGCGGCGAAGCGCTCCGCACCCGCCCAGCCGATCATCGCGGCATTGTCGGTGCACAGCCACAAGGGCGGCGCGACGAAGCGCAGGCCGTGGTCGCTCGCGAGCCCGCTCAGCGCGCTGCGCACCGCGGTGTTGGCGGCAACCCCGCCCGCGACCACCAAGGCGGTCGCACCACCGGCGTGGTCGAGCGCGCGGATCGTACGGTCGAGCAGGCAATCGACCACCGCCGCCTGGAACGAAGCGGCGATGTCGTCGACCTCCCAGGTCTTGGCGTCATGCGCGCGCACCACCGCGCTTTTCAGCCCGGCAAAAGAGAAATGCGGCTCGGCCGAGCCCTTCATCGGCCGCGGCAACGGCACGATCGGGCGACCACGCGCGGCGGCGGCTTCGACTGCGGGCCCGCCGGGGAAGCCGAGCCCGAGCACCTTGGCGGTCTTGTCGAATGCCTCGCCCGCGGCGTCATCGATCGTCGTGGCGAGCCGACGATAGCGCGCGACGCCCTCGACGAGCAGCAACTGGCAATGCCCGCCCGAGACGAGCAGCAGCAGATAGGGAAAATCGAGATCGGGATCCGACAGCCGCGGCGAGAGCGCATGGCCCTCGAGATGGTTGACCGCGATCAGCGGCTTGCCCGCGGCGTGCGCGAGCGCCTTGCCGGTGACGAGCCCGACCATCACGCCACCGATCAGCCCCGGCCCGGCGGTCGCCGCGATCGCATCGACTTGGTCGAGCGTGACGCCAGCATCGGCGAGCGCGGCCTCCACCAAGGGCGCGAGCACTTCGACATGCGCGCGCGCCGCGATTTCGGGGACGACGCCGCCAAACGGGCGATGCGCGGCCTCCTGCCCGGCAAGCCGGTGCGCGAGGACGCGGCGGTCGGAGGTGACGAGCGAAGCCGCGGTTTCGTCGCAGCTCGATTCAAGGCCGAGGATCAATGCCATGTCCTCGCCTGTAGCGGCTTGGAGGCGGCTTGTCGAAGCCGGGACGCTTCGCCACAGTGGCACAAAAAGGGAGGGACTTTCTTGACGCATCCCCAGCTCAAACTCGGCACGCGCGGATCGCCGCTCGCGCTCGTCCAGGCCAATATGGTGCGCGACGCGCTGTGCACCGCGCACGGCTGGCAGATCGACGCGATCGAGATCGTCCCGATCAAGACCACCGGCGACCGCGTCCAGGACGTCGCGCTCGCCGAGATCGGCGGCAAGGCCTTGTGGACCAAGGAGCTCGACCGCGCGCTGCTGTCGGGCGCGATCGACTTCGCGGTGCATTCGATGAAGGACGTCGAGACGGTACGGCCGAGCGCGATCGCGATCGCCGCGATGCTGCCGCGCGCCGACGTGCGCGACCGGCTGATCGGCGCGCCGAGTATCGCGGCACTGCGCCACGGTGCGGTGATCGGGACGAGCTCGCCGCGTCGCGTCGCGCAATTGAAGCGGCTGCGACCCGATTTCGAGACCGTCCTCTTCCGCGGCAATGTCGACACGCGCCTCGCCAAGGTCGCCGCGGGCGAGGTCGATGCCTCGATGCTCGCGGCCGCAGGGCTCGATCGGCTCGGGCGTCCGGGCGTCGGGGTCGGAATCGAGACTGACGTCATGCTTCCCGCACCCGCGCAAGGCGCTGTCGGGATCGAGGCACGCGCCGACGACAGCCGGATGCGCGACTGGCTCGGTGCGATCGACCATGCGGCGACGCATCTGTGCGTGCTGGTCGAACGCGGCTTGCTCGCGGCGTTGCAGGCCGACTGCCATTCGCCGGTCGCAGCACTCGCGACGCTCGATGGCGACAGCATCGTGCTGCGCGCCGAATTGTTTGCCGAGGATGGCAGCGCGCATGTGAGCGGCGAGATGCGTGGCGCGATCGGCGACGGGACGTTTGCCGATCGGCTTGCCGCCGATTTGCTCGCGCGGGCGCCCGAGGCGGTACGGCGTTTGTTCGCGGCGTGACGCGCGTGCTCGCGGTGTTGCGCCCCGAGCCGGGCAATGCCGCGACCTGCGCGCGCGCCGCCGAGGCTGGATTCGCGACACTGTCGTTGCCGCTGTTCGCGGTGGAGGCACTCGACTGGGACGTCCCCGATCCCGCGCAGCACGACGCGCTGATCCTGACCAGCGCCAACGCCTTGCGCTATGGCGGCGCCGGGATTGCTGCGCTGACCGGCCTGCCGGTGCTCGCGGTCGGCCCGCATACCGCGGCTGCGGCGTGCGCCGCGGGGTTTGACGTCATGGCCATCGGCAGCGGCGACGGCGCGCAGATCGCGTCGGTCGCGCACGCGCATGGCATCCGCCGGGCCTTGCATCTGACCGGACGCGACCGGACGCTCGCTGCAGGCGGCGCGATCGCATGCGTGCTGCCGGTCTATCAAAGCGTCGCAGTGCCCGTAGCGCCCGACGCGCTCGGCGCGCTCGACGGGACGATCGCCTTGCTCCACTCGGCGCGCGCCGCGCGCCGGCTCGAGACGCTGGTGACTGCGGCCGGGCTCGAGCGCTCGCACATCGCCATCGCCGCTTTCAGCGCAGCGATTGCCGCGACGCTCGGCGCGGGCTGGGGCGGCGTGGTGGCCGCCGCGACGCCCGACGATGCGGCACTGTTTGCCGCTACGCTCGCTTTGCCGAGGGCGACGGGCGATTGACCGCCCGCGCCGACGCCCCGATAAGGCGATGATGGACGAACCCGCCCTCCCCGTCCCCGATCCCGCTTTGCCCGGATCGCCCAGCCGTGATTCGGCTTTCTCCGACCGACCCGCACCGCGCTTGCTGCCGCCGCTTTCCGCGCCGCCCCCCCCCTGTCTCTTATACACATCT